>JADHTX010000250.1 GCA_016784875.1 Methylobacter sp. | reverse complement strand
AATGATCTCTAAACCGAGGATATCGCCTTCTTCTGCGGCACAGCTTAGGTCTGAAAAGATGCCGGTCACGGGAAACGCCTTTTCACTGGCGTAACTATCCGATAGGCTGAACATGAGCAATAAGAGGGCAGCTATTTTTCTCATCGTAGTTCTTTAAAATGAATGTGCCGGGTCGTGGGGCTGATAAGTTAAGGAAACGCGGTCGGCATTTTCTCCCTAAGCTTTAAAAACCGCTGGTATCGGGTCATTGAAATATCGCCGTTTTCTGCGGCTGGACGCACTGCACAACCCTTATCAACCAGATGACGGCAGTTCTTAAACCGGCATTTTTCAATCAACGGCTGAAATTCACGGTAGCCGTAAGCCAATTGTTGCTCGGTCAGGCTTGCCAGTCCGAATATGGCAACGCCGGGGCTGTCGATTAAATCGCCGCCTTGAGCCATGTGATACAGCGTCGCCGCCGTGGTGGTATGCCGTCCGTGTTTTGTGGTTGCAGAAACGGTATTGGTTTTGAGTTCTTTATCGGGAATGATGGCATTCGTTAACGATGATTTACCGACGCCTGATTGTCCCGCTAAAATACTGACCTGATCTTTTAACGCCAGTTTGAGTTCATCCAGGCCCGATGCCGCTGCGGCGCTGACCCTGAACAGCGCGTAGCCCAGGTTGATATAGTCCAGCAGTTCTTGTTCAATATCGGCCGATTGCGGCAAATCGGTTTTATTCAATACTAAGGCGGCATTAATATTGCGATTTTCACAAATCGCCAGATATTGGTCTATCAGCAAAAAATCGCAAAAAGGTTCGATCGCAAAAACCACAAATACGGTGTCGATGTTGGCTGCAACCGGGCGGGTCTTACCGTTTCTGGAAGGGCGCATCAATAAAGAGCGCCGTGGCAGGATTTCTTCTATGCGGCCTTGGTCGGGCGAAGATTGTGTCCATAAAACCCGGTCACCCACTGCGACGGTTTCAATCCGTCGCAGGGTTTGGCACAGCACAATTTTATGGTCATGTTCAACCGCAATGCCCTGACCTAAATGGGAAATAACCAGGCCTTCAAGCAACTCAGACACGTATTTTGGATTCTAAATTGCCAATACGAATAGCCGCAGGCGGGTGGCTGTAATGGAAGGCAGAATATAAAGGGTCCGGCGTTAAAGTGCTGGCATTTTCTTCGTACAGCTTGACTAAGGAGCTGATTAATTTTTCGGCCTTAGCATGGCTGGAGGCAAAGTCATCTGCTTCAAATTCGAATTTGCGTTGAAAAAAGGCGATGATAGGTTGTATGAAAAAGGAAAATGTCGATGATACCAGCATGAATAATAATAAGGCAGCGGCATTTGACGGCAGCTTGACTCCAAGCCCTTGGTAGAACCAGGGTTGGTTGATCAGCCAGCCTAAAGCCGCAAAGCTGATTAAAGTCATAACGGAGTTGGCAATCATCATTTTAATTGTGTGTTTGCATTTGAAATGTCCCAGTTCGTGCGCCAGTATCGCTTCCAGTTCTTCGTCATCCAAAGAATTGACTAAGGTGTCGAAAAACACGATGCGCTTGTTGTTGCCAAGGCCTGTGAAGTAGGCGTTGCCGTGGCCTGAGCGCTTGGAGCCGTCCATGATGAAGATGCCGTTGCTGCTAAAGCCGCAACGGGCAAGCAAGCCCTGAATCCGGTCTTTTAACGAACCGTCTTCCATTGGGGTGAATTTATTGAATAACGGTGCGATCAGGGTAGGGTATAACCAGCCCATCAGCAGAGAAAAGCTCATCAATATGGCCCAGGCCCATAACCACCATAGTGAACCGATGCTGTCCATGACCCAAAGTATTAAAGCCAGCAACGGCATGCCGATAGCGGCGACTAAACCCAGTTGCAGCAGCTGATCCTTGATGAACTGTTGCGAGGTGCTTTTGTTAAAACCGAATTTTTCTTCAATGACAAACGTCTGGTAGATGCTGGAGGGGATTTCTGCCAAGGTCATGACCAGGAAAACACTGCCTACTGCGACCAAGCCTGCCAGCAAAGGGTTGGTAATTAAAGATGCCCAAAATTCGAAAGCCCAATTAATGCCGCCGCCGATAGTCAATAACAGCAACATCACTACGCCGAGTATGCTGTCTACATCGCCCAGCCTGCTTTTTTCCAGCGTGTAGTCGGCGGCTTTTTGGTGAGCCTCCAGAGAAACGCTGTCTTTAAAAGCATCAGGCACGGCAGAGCGGTGTTTGGCAACGTAATCGGCATGTCGCCTGGCCAGCCAAAACTGGACGGAAAAAGAAAGGGTTAACACAATTAAAAAGATGATAGTAAAGCTGTTCATAAGCGGAATTCTTCAAAGTTTAAGAGTTAGACGTACAGATTAGCCAATGCTACACTAACCGCCCCCTTCTATACAATGGAATCAATAAATGGCGCTGGATTCATCGCATCTTATCTGGATTGATCTTGAAATGACCGGACTAGAGCCGGACACGGATTCGATTATCGAGATTGCTACGATTGTTACCGACAAAGATTTGGCTATTTTGGCCCAAGGCCCGGTGTTGGCCGTGCATCAGTCCGCCGCGGCGTTAGCGGCAATGGATGACTGGAACCGGCATCATCACGGGCAGTCCGGCCTAATCGAGCGGGTCAAGGCTTCAACTATCGATGCGGCGGAGGCCGAACGGCAAACGATAGCTTTTTTAAAGCAATGGGTGCCGGAAAATACCTCGCCGATTTGCGGTAACAGCGTCGGTCAGGACAGGCGCTTTTTGTATCGCTATATGCCCAAACTGGAAGCGTATTTTCATTATCGCAATATCGATGTGTCAACGCTTAAAGAGCTTGCCGCCAGATGGGCTCCCGAGGTAAAAGAAGGCTTTAAAAAACAGTCGTCGCATCAGGCTTTGGACGATATTATCGAGTCTATCGAAGAGCTGCGTTATTACCGCGAGCACTTCATTAAGTTCTAGTTTATGAATCAAATTTTTGCAATTGCATTGGGCGGATCGTTCGGGGCGGTAATGCGCTTTCTGGTGTCAACAGGTGTTGCTCAGTGGCTGGGGCGCGGATTTCCCTATGGAACCTTGGTCATCAATGTGGTCGGTTCGTTTATGATCGGCTTGTTGGCCGAAACGCTGATTATGCAACGCGTTACCATCACATTAGAATTTCGAGCGGCTATATTGATCGGCTTTTTAGGTTCGCTGACCACCTTCTCGACCTTTTCGCTGGATACTTTTTATTTGATCGAGCAGGGTAATTTAACCAAAGCGGCGTTGAATATATTTTCCAATATTACCACCTGTGTAGTTGCTGTCTGGATCGGCTTGCTGTGCGGCAGAGGCCTGTTTTATTATTCGGATGGTGTTATTCAATGGCCGGGCGGGGAGCTTCCTTATGCATTGATGACCATTAACGCGATAGCTGCTTTTTTGATTAGCATCATCGCGACTATCTTGTTGCATAAAGTGGCTTTATCCGTAGAGCACCGTGTGATACTGACAGTGGTCATGGTGGGCGTTTTTTTAACCGTGTCCGGTTTATATGTGCTGCTGTACTTGGTAGAACACGGCTATTCATTCGATGCCAATTTGAATTTAATGCTGGGCACGTTTGTCGGCAATGGCCTGATTTGCATTTTGGTGATTTGGATGGGCTTGCTGGTTGGTAAGCAGATTTAAGAGCTATAAGTTCAAGGTTCAAGGCGAAAGGCCTGATGTTTTTTATCGTTCCCACGCTCCGGAGTTTGTGAAAGTATTCATTTTTAGAAAAAATAAAGAATAACCACGGAGAACACAGAGAACACGAAGTTTTTAATGCATTGAAATAATAAATATATTTTCTTCGTGCTCTTCGTGTTCTCCGTGGTAAATAATTCTTTCAGCCAAATGTGGATAATACTTTCACAGTCTCTCCGGCGAGGGAATGCAGTTAGCACCGCTCCAGCGGTGCGAAGCAAACAACAACACATTTTATAAAGGTAACCACGCAGTCATGTTAGATCCCCGATTATTCAGAACCGAACTTGATTTTGTTAAGGAACAATTAAACAGACGTTCATTCGACTTTAACCCCGAGTATTATTCCGAGCTGGAAACCCGGCGTAAAGACATCCAAGTTAAAACCCAGGAATTGCAAAACGAGCGTAACAGCAGTTCAAAGGCCATCGGCATAGCCAAGTCAAAAGGCGAAGACGTGCAGCCGCTGTTGGATCAAGTTCAGCATTTGGGCGACGAATTGAAAGCCGCGGAAACCGAATTGTCCGACATTCAGGCCAAAATGACCGCCTTGATGGAAGGTATTCCCAACCTGCTTGACGAGAGCGTGCCGAACGGCAAGAGCGAGGACGATAACCTTGAAATCAGCCGTTGGGGAGACATTCCGGCATTCGATTTCGAAGCCAGAGATCATGTCGATTTAGGCGCAAAAATAGGCATGGATTTCGAGCTGGGCGCCAAAATCGCCAGCGCCAGATTCGTCGTATTAAATGGGCCGCTGGCGCGTTTGCAACGGGCGATCATCCAGCTGATGCTCGACACCCATACCGCCGAACACGGCTACAGCGAAACCTACGTGCCTTTCCTGGTCAATGCCGACAGCCTGCGCGGCACCGGCCAACTGCCCAAGTTCGAAGCCGATTTGTTCAAGGCCAACGACGATCCCGCTTTATACCTGATTCCGACCGCCGAAGTGCCGGTTACCAACATCGTCAGGGACGTGATTATCGACGCCAAAGACCTGCCGCTTAAGTTCGTCTGTCACAGCCCGTGTTTCCGTAGCGAAGCCGGAGCCTACGGCCGCGATGTAAGAGGCATGATACGTCAGCATCAATTCGAAAAAGTCGAGATCGTGCAAATTGTAAGACCGGAAGATTCACCAGCGGCGCATGAAGAATTAACCAACCACGCCGAAGCCATTTTGAAAAAACTGAACCTGCCTTACCGCAAGATGCTGTTATGCGCGGGAGATACCGGTTTCTCATCAACCAAGACCTACGACCTGGAAGTCTGGCTGCCGGGGCAGGGCGCTTACCGGGAAATATCATCGTGCAGCAACTTCAAAGACTTCCAGGCGCGCCGCCTGCAAGCCCGTTGGCGCAACCCGGAAACCGGCAAACCTGAATTGGCGCACACCCTGAACGGCTCCGGTTTGGCGGCAGGCAGAACCCTGATTGCGGTTATGGAAAATTATCAGGATGCCGAAGGGCGCATTCATATTCCCGAGGCATTGCGGCCTTATATGGGCGGGTTGGAAGTTATTGGATAGTTTTGAGATATCCGGTGGGTAGAAAAACACTGTAAGGCTATTTCTACACATTAATTGGCATGTCTGTATATCAACGTTAGCCCTACACGAAGGGTTTTATAATGACGCATCGCAAGAAAAATCACGAGCCTATCATTCTTCCGGTCGTTATCGAACAGAAAGGTGATAGCTGGGGAGAGGAAACCCGAAAAGTTGTCAACACTGATTCGCAACGAGTTCTTGAAGCTCTGATTGCAGAGTATGGTGTAG
>JADHTX010000249.1 GCA_016784875.1 Methylobacter sp. | reverse complement strand
AGAAGCCATGGAAGTCGCCAGTCAGGTTGTGGTGCTCAATCACGGGCATATCGAGCAGCAAGGCGCGCCCGGCGACATTTACGACCATCCGGCCAATGCTTTCGTGTCCCGCTTTATCGGGCAGACCAATGTGTTCGACCTGGAAGAACAAGACAACGATTGGCTGCAAACAGCGGGCTTATCAACGCTACACCAGCCGGGCAAGATCGCGCATGTTCGCCCTCATGATATTGTTATTGAGAAATCGGCAGCCGACAGCGATGCTTTTGTCACCTTAAAAGACTGGCAGCATTTAGGCTCGCTGATTCGTATTGAGCTGGTCAAGAGCGGCACGAATGGACAGGCGGCAAGCGTTTTTGCGGAAATGCCCAATGACCAGTTCAGGCGTTTGCATTTGAACAGGGGCGACAAGGTTGATCTGAGGATACGCCATGCGCATTGGTTTCATTAGTCGAGGTTGCCGGGTTACACTACGCACCAGCTTAGACGGAAAATCCGTAAACAGATTAATTAACCACGAAGAACACGAAGGTAAAAATTTTATCTCGTTTCACGCGCTGCGTCACTGCCATTAAGTTAAGCGTTGTAGGAGCGGGCCGTGCCCGCGATGAAGGGGCGACAACATTGTAATTATGGCCTAAATGTCGCGGGCGCGGCCCGCTCCTACGGCGCGCAGCACGCTAAGCTAAGCAACGTGCATGACAGAGTTAATCAATGTTGTTTTATGTCAGAGCAAATAACAAATCACCGTATTTTTAATCACATCCTAAAAACTTCGTGTTCTTCGTGTTTTCGTGGTTTTATGCTTTAATTCGATGCCGATGAGGAGTCGTGCCGCTTCACGCTACCTGATATTTTATACAAGGAACATCCCAATAAATGAATTTAAGCCAGATTGAACTGCTGCGCGTCCTTCAGGAAAACGATTTCAACCTGTCAAGAGCGGCGGAAAAAATGCATATCGTGCAATCGGCGGTCAGCCGACAGTTGCAGCTTTTTGAGGAGGAATTGGGTTCGCCGATATACCAACGGCAAGGCAAGAAATTGATAGGCTTAACCTCGTTGGGGCGGCGCATCATGGAAGAAGTCGCCGCCATCAACATGGCCAAAAACAATATCCAGGCCATAGCAGCCGACTTTATCGACAGCAACCAGGGCGTTTTGCACATTGCGACCACCCACACCCAAGCCAAGTATTTTCTGCCGAAACCTATCCTTCGCTTTAGGGAAAAATATCCGGGCGTCAGGATTTATATGGTTGAAGCGTCGCCGGAGCAACTGATTAACAAACTGCATACCCGGAAAGCGGATATTGCCGTCTGCACCGAGAAAGTCGGCGAGGATGCCGATCTGGTCGTCAAACCCTGCTATGAATGGCATCATGCGGCGGTGATGCCGCAAAATCATCCGCTGAGCGAGGGTGAAATTTCCCTTGAACGGCTGGCCTCCTTCCCCATACTCACCTACAGCTTCGGTTTTACCGGCCGCTCGAATATCGAGACCGCATTTAAAAACACCGATATGGAGCTGGATATTATCTTGGCCGCCGCCGACACCGACGTGATCAAGACCTATGTCCGGCTGGGCATGGGCGTCGGCATTATTGCCGGCATGGCGTATGACCCGGCGATGGACCAGGATCTGGTTGCGCGGGATTTATCGCATCTTATCCCCAGTTCAAGAACAAAGATTGCCTATTTGAAAAATAACTACTTACCTTTATATACGCAACACTTTATCGACGAATTACTGGTTGCGGCTAATGATTTCAATTTTTAATAATGTCGTTGAGTTAATTACGGATGTTACGCAGGTAAACTAAAAATCAATGACTTACATCGCTGTCTATGTCTGTTATGGAGAGTCCAAAGTTAATAACGCGACACAATGCGATACGGGACGCTGGAGTGTCACTCACTGCATTCCCACGCGGGAGCGTGGGAATAATGTCGCTTCACCAGCTCCTGCTTAAGAAGGGATCAGGTGAAATTATTGGGATTACTGAGTCGCGAGGAGCGCGTGGTTAAAATTATTCAGCCACCGAGTTATGGTGTTGAATATGGCTAGGTATTTCCTCATTACCATGCTCAATCTTCTGGGCATCAAACCATTCATGCAGCGCCTCGACGTACTGGGGCCACTCGCTTGAATAATGAATTTGCGCCCCATCCGGTAACGCTTCATAGACAAATCTTATATCGTCGGGTTCAGCCTTTTTTAGCTGGAGGAGACCCGGCATATTAGGGCCGTGTATGCGTTCAGTTGCAGAAAAGTTACCTTTTTTGAATTCATTGGCAATTCTATGCAGATGCGCCTGGATTTGTTTTATTTGCGGGGTATCGTTTGGCGATTTGGCGACTAAATGCTGAACACCGCCGTGAACAGTTTTGGTAAAGGTTTCTATGGTTTTGTCTAAAGAAAACGGCACCAGTTTCTGCATACGCTGTTGAACTTCGCTAACCGGTTCAGGCGTGTTTTTTTCAAAAGCCGAAGCGGACATGGAAAACAGTAAAAGTCCGGTCAATATTAATAGGTAATTTTTCATAATCTATCTCCGTGCCCTGTTAAGATCAAATGATAACCGTTAAAACTCCTCGGTGAAGTATGACGGGTTTTCGATCTATGGCAAATACGTACGAATACTTATTAAGCGCCGATTTATGTCGTTGTTAAGTGTGGAAACTGCTGACTGCGTAAGTACGGGCGAAGCGGGCACTTTCGCAGTGATGAGTTGTCTTCTATGCTTGGCGATACGATAAGATTATTGAAGAATAATGTGTGATTTGTGATTATTCGTTTATCTGTGTCGTGTTTTTTATTTCCGGATAATTAGAATGTATAACGCAAATTGGCTTGTAAGTTATGGGTGAATAAATTTCTACCGGAAATGTTGTCTACATACTGCCCCATATAACCTAAATCCATCCCCATTTTTTGGGTGACTTGATAGCTTAATCCGCTAAAAATACGGTTTTCTGAAAAGCCCTGCTTACCGAATGTATTTTTATTGACATAAAACAAAACTTCGTCACCCACATAGGCACTTAAATCCGGGATAAACGGCAAAGCATGACTGATTTGCAATAATTGACGGGGGCGGTAAGCGGTATCGTTGCTGGTTTGATTTATTCTTTCTTCCATTCGGGTGCGGCTCATGAACTTAAAGTCACCGAAATTTTGGTTCCAGACAAAATCCTGATAAGGACGGCTCTCTTGATAAGATGCCTTATTTAACGGATGTATCCAATCGTGTACATAACCGGCCCAGAACGAAGCGTTGTCATTTAGTTGATAGCCGAGTTGGCCGAATAACACATTTTCGGTAAATCTTGATCCTTGTGGCGAGTCTTCACGGGTTCGGGCTTGATTCATAATGAGCCATTTGACCTTGCCAAGATCCGGCGATAAGGCTTTAAAATCGCCTTGTAATGTGAGCGAACTCCACGAACCGAACATGTCATTAGTCGAGGCTGCAAGGCTAGGCATAGGTTGAGAAAGTAATAAAGCGCTTAAAATTAGTGTGTTTTTGTTTTTAGTCATGAATATTTCCTTGTATGATCTTTTTGAAATAGGTTTGCTGTTAAGCCGTATAGGGGGTTAATGTTTCGGTAGAGTGCGATATTTCTGTACTCATGTCTGCCGATAATAGATTAGGTTCAAGGGGCTGCTCATGCATAGCCGTGAATCACGAAGACTATAGTGTGATAGGTAGTGCAGGGCGTGAGAAAGTAATAAATATTCGCCGAGAAAGGCTGAAAAAATTGAAAACCCTGCCAAACCCAAGAAACTCAGAAACAATAGCAATGACTGTTTCAGCTGGGATTTGAGTAACATTTTTGATTGGCCTTTGAGCCGGTAAGCAATAAATCGCCTGGTTATTTTCACGATAAGCCATACAGTTTTTTTAAACCTCGAATTGTTATTGAAAGGTACGTAAACGTACAACGAATTCATATCTATCAAGAGTTAGATATGAAATTGATATTTTTAGTCAAAGCAAAGGCCGTGCCAGGAGTTGGTGTTATTGATGAGTGTTTTATAATTCGTATTCAATAAAAGACAGTAAAATCATAAGCTTTTGATTGCAATTGGCGAGTGTGATAGACATTATTGTGCCCGTTAATTAGGTTGAAATTGGATGGGAAATATAAAATTTGACGATGATATTGTTTAAAAGCACCAAGGTTTTAGGTTGAAAACCCCCGTTTCCAAATTCAAGTTCACTCAAATGAATAGTTAAGGAAAGCAAGGTTTGAAATCGGCATTTATACCGAATACTCTTCCTCATAAAAAATCTATTAATCCATGATAAGACCAATTAGCAGATAGAAAATAAGCTGTAGATGGGGTGTGGATTCCCAAAAATGTTTTTTTACTGATGCTACGTATTGCCAGGGAAAATAGATGAACGCGCATGAACTATACTTCGCACGGTTACGGTTGAGGAAATGATAGCGAGTTGATTTTATGCCGATAGCAAGGCGGCGGCTATCGGCATAAAATCAGCCGCTAGGAATCCGCAACCGTGGCCGGGCGAAGTATAAAATAGCCGTGACGAACGAAGTGGTAGTGAAAGCAGGGCATACTCATGTAGAAGACAAGATATTTCCGGGTAGATACGGAAGATCAAACCTCGGGCAGCGCTCAACTGCACTTTTTTCGGCATCGGTGCAAAACAACAACCGATCGGTTGTTTTGCACCTTAAAGCTTTCGGATTTTTTTTGGTGAATAATAAAAATAATAAATAAAATCAGTATGTTGTATTGGTAAAATAGTCTTGGCATACTAATCGCATAGTCCTCGATATAATTTTATCATTACGAGGATTTTTATGAGCGAGTCATCTCTGTCTGGGTTGCCGAAATTAGGCTTAGCCGGTTTAAAAGAAAACTGGCGTAGCGACTTGCTATCCGGTTTTTTGGTTTTTCTTATTGCGTTGCCGTTGTGCTTGGGTATAGCAATGGCGTCCGGCTTTCCTCCGATGGCCGGTATTATCACTGCTATTATCGGGGGGGTGCTGGTTTCGCGTGTCAACGGATCATTTGTTACTATTAACGGCCCGGCAGCCGGGTTAATCGTCGTGATTCTGAGCGCGGTGCAGGAGCTGGGCGCAGGCGATGCGATGGCTGGTTACCGCTATACGCTGGCTGCCATTGTTGTTGCCAGTATATTACAGGTTCTGATGGGTTTTTTTAAGGCGGGACGGCTGAGCTCGTTTTTTCCGGCATCGGTGGTTCACGGCATGTTGGCGGCTATCGGTATTATTATCATGGCCAAGCAAATCAACGTAGTGCTGGGGACTTCGCCGGAAAAAGGCAGTAGCCTGTTTTCGACTATCGCCCAGATTCCGCATAGTATTGTTAATCTTAATCCTGATATTGCCATTATCGGCGGTTTGGGATTGGTGATATTGATAATCTGGTCGGTCATAAAAAACCCAGCTTTAAAGATGATCCCCGCTCCTCTCATTGTAGTATTAGTTGGCATGGGGTTGGCTCGGTATT
>JADHTX010000248.1 GCA_016784875.1 Methylobacter sp. | reverse complement strand
GGTTGTTCGGCGCGTTTAGGGCTTGCCATAAAAATCCGCTGAAAAGCCCATAATAAGAATGCGGCGGACATAACGTTGCCGATCAAAATAGCAATAGCCAGCAGCCAACCGTCTTCTTCAATAATGCCTTCAACAAGTAAATGGGCTGCATCGAACCCCGGCGTTCCGGGCATGACCATGGTACTCAACGCGGAGATCAAAAACAGTAATGCCAGCGTAAAATTGGTATCGAACAATCCGCCCAAACGAGGCAGAAAAGCTGTGCGGGTACGTTCATAAATCAGGCCGACGCTAAACAGCATACCTGCCATTGCCAAACCGTATGCTGATGACAGCAATAAGCTTCCTTCCAATCCGTTCTCGTTAAAACAGAATATGCCAATGACCAGCATACCGGTTTGGCTGATGACCGCGAAAGCCAGCAAGCGGCGGATATTAATTTGCATCAGCGCCAGTAGCGCTCCGTAAAAAATGCTGATTAGACCCAGCGTCACCACAAACCCCGCCCATTGTTCGGCAACCCCCGGCACCATCGGCAAAATGAAACGGACAACGGCATAAATACCCAGCTTCAGGCCCACCAGAAAAACCACGGCACTGGCGACGGTGCCTTGTTCGGCCAACACCGGCAACCAGCCGTGAAAAGGAAATAACGGCATACGGATCGCAAAGCCGAAAAACAGTAAAACAAATATCAATACTTCATCATTCAGATAAGCATTATTTTGTTTTAAGGTCTGCCAGTCGAAGGTTAGGGCATGTTCTGAATCGATTAAGCCAAAAGCCAGCAACAAAAAACCGGCCAGTGTCATCATCAATCCGCTGCCCCAGTACTGCAACAATTGCACAACTGCCCAACGCCGGTTTTGTCCGGTTCCGGCATGAACCGTCAGCAGCACTAAAGGCATCAATTCCAATACGCACCAAAACCAGAACTGCAAAACATTCAACGCAACAAAAGCGCCGATTAAAATGGTTTCATAGCCCAGCAAACAGGCAATAAACAGCCGGTCGGTCACATGCCGGGTAATCAAGGTATAAACTAATGCCAGCAAAGTTAAAATTGCCGTCAACGGAATAAATAGGATATTTGTTCCATCAACGCCGACTCGATAACTAAGCCCAGCAAAATGCAGCTCTTCAACCAGATGTATGCCGGGGTGGCCCGCATCGAAAACAGTCAGCAAATAGATACTCAGCAATATCGTCAACAGCGCACCCGCAAAACCAAAACGCAACGCGACCTTCGGTGAGCGCGAAAACAGGATGGCAATCATGGCCGCCAGCGGAACCAAGGTCAGCGTAGTGAGTAGCGGGAAGGCCGCAGATTCCGACCAGGGAGTAACCGTAATATCCATCAAAACCTCAACAGGCAACGAGCAATGCTATGCAGACAAACAATACCAGATAGCGGGGTCTAAGCACGGATTGTTCAAATTTATTGGCGAAATGGCCAAGTTGGCGGCCATAATTGATCGTATCTTTACCGATGCCGCGCAACACAAAGCGGTCTTCGAACCAATGCAGGATAGCCGCCGTCCATTCGGTGAGTTTTCCTGCCAAGCCACTGCCTTGGGCGAAGGTATCGGATTCATTATCCAGTTGAGCGCCTATCATCTGCTCGTCACGTTGCGCCAGTGACGACATTGCCTGGATGGCTGGAGCCGCTCCGCCCATGATGCGGTCAACGATATGATCGTCAAAATAGCTCAAGTCATGAGCTAGGCCGCGCACCGGTTTGACCAACGCCCAATCGGTAATCGGATCCAGCCAGAAGCGCTGCAATGAGACTACATAGATCAAGGTTGGAACTTTACGTTTCGAGCAATCCGCACTCAAGCCCTGTACATTATGCATCAGCGATGGTGCCGTCAGGAACTGATAGCCGCGCACCACCGCATGAGCGCACAGATGCCAACCGGCCAGTTGCCAAAAACCCAATCCGCATGCAAGAAACATCAAACCCAATTGACTTGAAGTCGCAAAAATTAACGAACTTTTAACATCGGTCTGAGTCAGTCCAACCATAAAACTGTATAACGCTGTAATCAAGCCCACTACGGCGAGCAAACCCATTGCCAAAGTCGAACATTCAAAAACCGGCCTTAACAAAATAACCAAATAGACCCCGGCATGCACCATGACCGCACCGTAAAAAACCGCACTCGACGGCGTAGGCCCTTCCATGGCACGAGCCAGCCACGGAGTGAAAGGCAATTGAGCCGATTTGGCAAAGGCGGCGACCGCAAAACACAGGGCAATCGCAGTCGCCTCCCCCGAGCTCAATTGAGCCGCAGCAGCATTCAAGTCACTCCAGTTAACGCTGCCAACCCAGTTGTAACTTAAGCCTATTCCTAAAATAAATCCGGCATCGCCGATACGATTGGTAACGAAAACACGCGTTGCATTTGCGGCGGCAACAGGGCGATCATAAGCGTAGGCAATTAAAAAATAGGAACTTAAACCGGCAATTTCCCAGCCGATAAACGTGCCGACGGCATTGCCCGATAACACCAGCAGCAGTATCGCCGACGAAAACAGACTCAGAACAAAAAAGAACCGGTGAAAACCCGCTTCCCGGTGCATGTAGTTCATTGAAAAGCGAATAACGATAGCTAACAGCACCGAAAACAGCGCTGCCAGACGCACGTTAAAACCGCTAGTAATAAAATTTAATTGTATGTCCAGCGTGTCGCTGTTCAGCCAATATCCCAATGTGTACGAGCCGGTATTTTTACCCAGTAAATCGGCTCCCAGTAAGGTCAAGGCCAGCAGGCAAGACATGGTAATCGCCCAGCCTGCAATATCGGCTGTAAAGCTTTCACCTGTTTCGCCGCTGATGAACCCGAATAAATGCCCTATGCCGATTGTCGCAGCTGCGGCCAATGGCATTAAGGGGATTAAGGTGACTAATGCGTCCATTGAGTAAACTCCAAACTGTTCAGACCTGTCGAAGGGGCTGTTTGATCAACACCGGCGCTACCGGTAAAGTTTGATCATGATAACAATCCGGCGAGTTATCACGAACCGGCACATCTTTTGTCTTAGCTTGCCAATGCACAAATCCCTCGCCAGGTTGGAACGAGAAAATCTCGCCGCTATCCGGGTCTTTAGCGCTTAGATGCACCCAGCTACCTGCTACCAGCTCCCGTATACTTTCCTGTCGCTGATAAATGTGTTCCAGCACTGATGTTTTAGCCTCAACCAGAATCTGCAAGCGCATCGGTTCGTGGATTTCAATCATTTGCAGCGGCAAACCGGTGCGCAAATCGCCGCTTGCCCCTTCCATTACGCCAAAATAACCGGTGACGTTATGCGGCACTTTAGAGCCGCAGCCCAAGCGTTCGTTATTAACCGTGGAAAAATAATATTCCAGATTAATGCCGGCGCCGACAGGAGCAACTGCCAGTAAAATACCTTCCAGAACGTTGCCGTCAGGGTCTTGAGTCGGGTCGTAAGAAATCAAAAATACCCGGCGATCAAAGAATGCGCCTTGCGTTAAAGAACGGCGTCCGACAACTGCCGAAGCATTGGTGGCATGCCCCAATTCAGGACGAGCCTGAGAGAAATCGGCGGCACGCTCTTCAATATGCGCCAAAGCCTCTTCCGGTGCCGGGTTGCGGGGGGCCGAAGCCAATCGGCGACAACGTTCATGCGCGGACCATAATTGGGCATGAGCTAATTCCTGTTGCAATTTTGTTAGACTAACCTGACGCTCAGCAGGAAGCCGGTCTAGATCGTACCAGCTAATATCTTCATTGCAGGTGTTATGTTCGGCACCGATAAACCATGTATCGGCAGGAATATTAATGCCGCGCTCTGCCAACAGTTTGCGTATTTCAGGGCGATTAGCCATTGCCGCAAACACCCTGGCATTTGGTCCGCCATGCCGACCGCTACAGGCGCCGTAATCGTAAGCCGCCAAATGCGGATTATTCTGGCTGATGGAACCATGCCCCATCAGCACGACCAGCTCCGAAAAACCGTAGGTCAGTCCGGTATTGCGTAAAAAACCGGCGACCCGGTCGGCCTGTTCGTTATCGGTAAAACCCAGTTTTGGGCTTTCCGGTGTAGCGACTGTAGCGGCATCCGTAGAGCTAAACAGCAATTGGGTTTTAACCTCGGCCGTCACCCGCTTAGCGATGCCGGAAACTAAGCTGTGCTGGGGCTTTGGAGTCAACGATTTAGCCAGTAATCCGGCCAAGGTAATCGGTGCAATTGCATCGATAATCGGATGCGACAACAACAGGTTACGGCGCAAACCTTGATGCATTCGATTGGCAAACCACCGGCTCAGCTTACGGCCACGGTTATGCTGATCCAATGCGGCTTCGCTGCCGGGACAAGGCACTTCCTGCACTTCATGCGCCGGAGTTACCACCACCGGACACAAGGGTGTTACTTTGCTGTCGTCCAATCCCCGGTAATTCATCGCAACACCGAAAAATCCGGCGGCACCCAGTGTTTCAATGGCGGGATTAAGCTCTTCAAGATGGCGTCGAAAACCTTCTTCCCGGTCATCCATGCAAAAGATAATTTGCGCGTCGGGTCGTTGTTCGCGATCGGCCCAGCGACCGCGTTGATGGTTGGCGTGCAGCGCCTGGAAAAAAACCTCCCGATAATGATGCTCGTAAGCCTTCAGCCAGACTTTACTGTGTTCAGCCGGTGTGAACTCATTCAGAACGGCTAACATGGCCTGCAATGCGGAAGCATCCAAGTGTTGCAGATCAGAGCCGCTAAGGCCTAGATGTTGACACAATCGGAATAAGCGCCAGCCGCTGTTATGTGCCGTGTGTTTTAGCGACTGCGTTGCCATTGGACTGCACTGCCAAGTCCAGATCAGGTCGGCGAGTTGCTGCCAATCGGTGCGGTCGTATCGCTCGGAACCGGCATGTAAGGTCAATGCTTCGGCCCGGTGTGCCAAATATTCCGGCAGGTCGCCCTGGTACAAGCGACTGCGCACCATAAATTCCGACAGGTTCTTACAAAAATATCCGTGTATAGCACTGAGTTTGGCTTCGATTTTCCAGGTGTCTCGGCAGACCTGATTCAACCATAGCCGATCCAAAGTCAGGCGTATGGCCAGATAATCGGCCAGCGTTGGTTCGGCGTCATTAGCGGTATGATAGTTCGAATGATGTTGCCGCCAGTTGATTAGCCCCGACCAGCCGGGTATTTCCAGCGCCAATCGGCGAAGATAGCCTTCCCATTGAGGTTGCGGTATTTCCAGATGAGTCAGTTGCAGGATGATGGTATCAATCGCATCTTCGGGCAATTCGGCGATAATCTGTTGCCAGTCGAGCAGCTCATGTAAAAAGGGATTTGCATCGTATTTAGCTGTTGCCCGCCAAGCGCCATAAAGACCTAAACGATTGCGCTCAGGTAATTGCCATGCCGCTACGCCTTCATCCAGCCCTGACGCGCAAAAGCGTATTAACTGCACGCGAACGGAATCGAGTATGTCTATGCCGGTTAATGCGAGAATGAAGCCCCGCAAACTAATATTCTCTCCGATTTCGCCTACAGGACGTAGGCGAGGGGCGTGAGCAGGAGCGGAAGCTTCGCCTACAGGAG
>JADHTX010000247.1 GCA_016784875.1 Methylobacter sp. | reverse complement strand
CAGGGATTGCCGGAATCCAGGCTACATGGACGTATGTAGCTTGCCATCCTTGGCGCTGGATACCCGCTTCCCGGCGGGTATGACGAGTTACTTGGATACTTGTGTATAACGATGAGCGCTCCAGCGTGGGAACGCATTGGCAAAACGCTCCAGCGTTGCGAAGCAGGAGAGTATCTTGCTTTTGGGCGGAAATCATCACTACAGTGATACGGGACGCGAAGCGTCCATGACTGCATTCCCACGCTGGAGAGTGGGAACGATTTTAATTTTTTGAATCAGTCATCCCGTGCAGCTATGGACAGGATGGTGACTTGAGGCGCGATGCCTGCTTCGCAAGCGGCTTTGCAGAAGTTTTTGTCGAAGGTGTGCAAAGTGGCATCGCCGCAAACGGCCAAATGCAGTGCATCGGCAAAGTCGGCGCCGTGAGCGTACCAATCGAGCGCATGACTGATGGCTTCGGCGTTCTCAAGTTCGGTATTGTCGAGGCCGAGCAAGGCCTGAAAAAAACGGTGGATGTCTGTCGGCGTTTTTTTATAAACGCTTCTAAGCACCCACTCGGATTCCAGCAAAACGGTTCGGGATATGAAAATAGTGTTTTGGGCAATCAGTCGGCGAGCGACAGCAACTTGTTCCGTATCGTCGGCGACGGCGACGCGGATCAGCAGGTTGGTATCGAAGGCAATCATCAGCGGCCTTCTTTGGGGTCTGTCCAGTCGGCATTGTAATCGACCGGTCGGCAAAGCTTTTCAATTGGGATCGCCGGGCCTTGATGCTGCAACATACCGACTAAATCGCTTAAATCGTGGCCGCTGGGTTTTGCTTGAGCTTTTAGGGTAATGCTGGTGCCGTTGGTCATTAAAGTTAAGGTAGCGCCGACTTGCCAGTGCAGCTCCTCGCGGATCTGCTTAGGAATGACAATTTGGCCTTTGCTGGATAATTTGAGTGTAGTGACAGTCATAGACAACCCCGGTAAGACGAAAGGTAAGTCCGCATTATTGAATAGGCGCTTTGAAAAGGCAACAAGACAATCATTTTTAAAAGAGCAAGACACGGAATGAAAGCAATACCCCTGCGCCCCGTTTCTCTTGTGTGTTTTTACTGAATTAACTAATAAAAAATTGAGATTTTTTTGGCCAACTTCCCTTCCATAAAGCTCCCTGCCTTAAGCAAGCGCCCTGCTCTCACACTGCTGTTTATTACCGAAGTTAAAACCTTTCGCGTAGACGTAGATAAAACCGGCGTGCTGTTTGGCAATGCCGAAATGATTATGGCCGAATGCCCAAACCCGGCCAAGCTGGCGGAATGCGTAAACACCATTGCCGCCAACAGCCGTCCTTTGGGGCGCAAGGTCTGGCTATTGTACATACGCTTACCGATCACCTTGCTGAGCATACCGGCCATGCAGGTTGAAGGCGTTGATGAAGCCACCTTGGTGCAGGCCTTGCAGTTTGAGTTGGAAGGCTTAACCGGCCAGTCTTCTTTAGATATGCAATTGGCTTATCAGTTGTTAAGCAATAAAGATGAAATGAGCAGTTACTGGGTCAGCCAGATGAGCCAACTGCATTTGGAAGATGTGCATAAGGCCGTTAAAAAAGCCGGTAGCTCACTGGCAGGCTTGCTGCACCCAGCCGCACTGCCGCTATCGCTTGAAAACCCGGAGAGGCAGGATTGGCTGAGAATGGAATGCTGGCCGACCCAATTGGCGGCAATCAGAAACCATCCCGAACAGGGTTTTCATTTCCGCCTATTTTCTTTTGAAAGCCGCCATTGGCCAACCGAACTGGAACGCTGGCTGGCAGAACAAGGCGAAGTTGAACACACCGAAACCCTGTTAAACAATAAAATCGAGGTATTGCCGAATACAACATTTTATCTGCATTTAAACGATGTCGAGCCGGTTGCCGACTGGCTGCTGGTATGGGCAAATATTCTTGTTAAAAAAGACCAGCCCGCCGTACCGGTTTTGCGTTATCAGTCGAAAATCAATAAAGATGTGGTGTTAATGGCTTCCGGCGGTACGGTGGCGTTGCTGATTTGCGTCAGTCATCTCATTTGGCACTTGCACCAAGCAAGTTATTTCACCGGAGAATTTGCCGCCTTGCAAAAAATCGAAACCTCCATGGCTTCAATGCGTAAGAGCATGAGCACTGCCCGAGATAAACGCGATAAGTTGAAGGTAAAAATCGACAAACTGAAAGGCGATACCGAGACCTTGCCCCGGCTGATTAGCGGCTTGCAACACCGACCTGCGCAATTACTGGAAGCGCTCGCCAAAGGTCGACCTGAAAATTTATTGGTAGAGAGCATCGCGGTTGATAAGGATGAGGTCAAAATCAGCGGCATCAGTTTGGATGCCGTCTCTGCCAATGAATTGTCGAGCTTTCTGGAGAAACAATTGCTCGCATTGGGTTGGTCGGTTATCGCGCCCACTAAGAAAAACATGGAATTATTTGTTGACGGGGGGCCATGGGAATTTGAAATTAAATTGCTTGATTTGGGTGCGGATGGATTTAATCAAAAACCGCATGATTGATATTTAATAAATTGAACCACAGAGACACAGAGGCACAGAGTTTTTTGCTTTTTTTCTCTGTGCCTTTGTGTCTCTGTGGTTAACGATTAAAAAATGACAGTAAATAATATAACTAAAGAAATTATCGGTGCCGCTATTGAAGTCCATAAAGAATTAGGCCCTGGGCTTTTGGAATCTATTTATGAAGAATGTTTCTCAATTGAACTGACTAATAGGGGGATTTATTTTGAACAACAAAAAATAATACCTATTTTATATAAACAACAAATTATCCAGTCTACTTTCAGGCTTGACTTATTAGTGGAAAACAAAGTCATGGTCGAATTAAAAGCAGTTGAACATTTGCTTCCTATTCATAAGGCTCAATTACTCACCTACCTGAAATTAACTGAATGCAAAATTGGTTTATTAATTAACTTTAATGTTCCAGTTTTAAAAAACGGAATCAAGAGAATAATCAATGGATATTAAAGAGCATTTGAACCACAGAAATACAGAGGAGCAGAGTTTTTTGTTTTTGTTGGTATCTCCGTGCCTTTGTGTGTCTGTGGTTAATTATTATCTGTACCTTTATGGTTAATTATTAAATGACACCAGAACAACAACGCGAACAATGGCTTAAACGCATGCTGCCGGCTCTGGGCATACTGGTGATTTATTTTGCGATTATCAGCAACTTTGTCACTGAGAAATCCAGCAAAGCCGAGGCGCAATATATCGAACTGAAACAAAAAGGGGTTGATGCGGCGGCTTTGCCCGGTGTCGAACAGCAACAACGCGAGTTAAGCGAGGAAATGACCAAGCTGGAACAGGAAAATAAAGCGATTCACGAAGCTTTTGCGGCTAACAGCAGCTTTTTATCGCGCACCGGGTCGCCCAATGAAGCGATGGTTCGTACCGAGGGAAACGATGTTCGCTTTGGCGTGGAATATATCGATCATGTCGGCTTCGATCCCGTCACCCATCTGCTGGATATTGATTTAATACGCATCGATCCGGTCTGCGCTTTAAAGATACCCGCCAACATAGCGCTCAGACAAAAAGTGCTGCCCTTTATTGAAATGGACGGCATCGTTCACGTTGTTTGTCAGGATATAGAAAACCATGCGGTCATCACCGTACTGGAACGCTTATTAAAAAAGCCGATTCGCTTATGGGCCGGCGCTGCAACGCAACTCGAGACCAAACTCAAGCAGGTTTACGGAACGGTTCAGGCTTTACCGGCGCCCGCTTCAGCGCAGGCAACACAAACCGCCAATGCGGTCAATACCGGCGACGAACTACTGTATGCCGCCTATATGCGCCAAGCTTCCGATATTCATATCGACCCCGGCTATAACGGCGCAACCATCCGCTTTCGGGTCGATGGGCAACTGGAACATTACAACCAGATTAACACCAACATTTTTACCGAGTTGGTCAGTCGGCTCAAGGTCATGGCTTATCTGGATATTGCCGAAAAACGCTCCCCGCAGGACGGCCGGTTTTCGCACCAGTTCGTTTCCGGCGATCGACGCGTTGACGTGCGGGTTGCGACCTTGCCGACCAAATACGGCGAGCGCATCACCATGCGCTTGCTGGCCGTGCAAACCGACTCGCTGACCTTGGAACATTTGGGTTTCGAGCCTACCCATAAGCGCATGATTGAAGGTTTTTTACGGCGCATTCAGGGCCTAATGATTATGACCGGCCCTACCGGCAGCGGCAAAACCACCACCTTGTACGCCGCTATCCGAATGCTGCTCGAAGAACGCAAGGTCAATATCATCACTATTGAAGATCCTATCGAGTACGAAATTAACGGCATTGCCCAATGCGAGGTGGATTCCGCCGACAAGGTCAGTTTCGCCAAAGCCTTGCGCAGTATTTTGCGCCATGATCCCGATGTAGTGATGATCGGCGAAATCCGGGATAAGGAAACCGCCGACGTTGCGATTAAAGCGGCGCTGACCGGTCACATGGTATTAGGCACCTTGCATACCAATTCTGCGGCGGCGACCGTTACCCGTTTAACCGACATGGGCGTTGAACCTTATTTAGTGGCGGCAGCATTGCGGCTTGCCGTAGCCCAACGCTTATTGCGCCGTTTGTGCGTGCATTGCCGCATTCCCAGGCCATTGACGGAACTGGAAGCCATTTCCATCAACCGCGCCGAACTGGCCGGACACACCATTCACGACCCGTCCGGCTGTATTTATTGCGGCGGAAAAGGTTATTCGGGGCGCATCGGGCTTTATGAAATACTGGAGCTGCGGGAAGATTGGGCGCGCGCGGTTGCCGAGGGCGAAGGCGAAAGCAGTTTGGTGGTCAAAATGCGCGATTCGGGGATTAAGAGCTTGCTGAACGATGCGGTCGATAAATTGCTGTCCGGCGTTACCTCGATTACTGAAGTCGTTCAGATTGCTTCGTCCTGGTGAGTTTATGATGGTTTTAAATCAGTGTTTTCCCAAAGCAATTGCCGAAACGCACCAACACAACGAAAAACGCATCGAAAAACTCATCGTTCCCACGCTCCGGCGTGGGAATGCATTCTACAACGCTCCAGCGTTGCTAACCGTGACGCCGAAGCGCTCATCGTTATACACAAGTCTCTGTGAGACAAACGGGAGTGCAAGCTTTGCTTGCTCTTGCAGGCGAAGCCTGCACTCCAACAGCGACTTTAAAATATCTCGTTGCAGGGCATCCAAACGGGAAACTTGGGGGGCGGCAAAAGATATGCATAACGATGAGCGCCGAAGCGTGAAAACGATAAACGATAAATCCTGCAAATAATGCCGATATTCACCTACACAGCCCGAGACCGTAGCGGCCAGCAACGCGTTGACGCAATAGAAAGCGCAACGCGCGAATCGGCGATTCTTGCGTTGCGCGCTCAAGGTTTGTTGCCGCTTAAAATTGAACAGCTTAAACAAGGCGGGGTTAGCGATAAAAAGTTTAGCCTGAATCCAATGGCTTACCGCTCATTCAATTCAACCGATATAGAACACGATTTCCACCAGATCGCGGTGATGTTGCGCAGCGGCATCAGCTTGCTTGATGCGTTGAATTTAAGCCTTAAGCATTGCAGGATT
>JADHTX010000246.1 GCA_016784875.1 Methylobacter sp. | reverse complement strand
AAACAGCAGGCCGAAACCGATAGAAACCGGCAGCTGCAAAGCCTGAATGATGAACTTCAGCAGGAAAAAAAGCGTTTTGAACAGGAAATGCACCGGCAACAACAGAAATTGGGCGGTGTCATGAACAAGGTTATTGCTGAAAAAGCGCTACAGCTGGGCGGTAAAATACTCTCGGATCTTGCCGGTCAGTCTCTGGAACAACAGATAGTCGAACGCTTTTTACAAAATTTGTCTGATTTGCCGGACGACGGGCAAGCGATGCTGCACACAGCATTAAGCCAAGATGATGCGGTAAGCATTATCAGCCGGTTTCCGTTGAACGAAGCCCTGCGTAGTAAAATCCGTAGTCGATTGGATCAATCAGCGCCGGTTCGCGAGATGGT
This sequence comes from Methylobacter sp., assembly GCA_016784875.1. GTDB lineage: Bacteria > Pseudomonadota > Gammaproteobacteria > Methylococcales > Methylomonadaceae > Methylobacter_A. Next base: position 5,244 of record JADHTX010000246.1, on the reverse strand, counting down.
TTTTGAACTCAATGAACAGCTTATGTGCGGTATTACCTTGGAAGCAGGCGGCAGAAGCTGGGAATGGAATATTGATCGTTATTTGGCAGAGCTTGAAGTCGATCTGCTAAAGCCGCTGGAGTAGATCGCAACGATGAATAATTATTTCGAGCAATCTTTTCAGCAAGCCACGGGACGCATTGATGCCGTTTTGCAAAATAACAGTTTTGCATTACAGGCGAGGGAAGTCGGGCGCGTTATGCAGGTTAGCACCGGCGTGGTGCGAGTTAAAGGCTTGCCGAGCGCCAAAGCCATGGAATTGCTGCGTTTTGAAAACGGCGTGATGGGCATCGCTTTTAATCTCGATCCCGACGAAATCGGCGTTGTATTGCTGGGAGAGAAAACCGACCTTAGCGCCGGTAGTCGTGTCGAGCGAACCGGACGGGTCGTCGATGTGCCGGTCGGCAAAGCGCTGTTGGGTCGGGTGATCGATGCGCTGGGTCAGCCGTTGGACAACGGTCGCCCCATCAACACCGGTTTGCGCCGACCGATAGAGCGCGAAGCCAAGCCGATTATTGAGCGTGCGCCGGTTACCGAACCTTTGCAAACCGGTATTAAAGTGATCGATGCGTTAATACCGATAGGCCGGGGCCAGCGGCAGTTGATTCTGGGCGACCGGCAAACCGGAAAAACCGCCATTGCGATTGATACGGTGCTAAATCAGCACGACAAAAATGTCATCACTGTCTATTGCGCTATCGGGCAGCGCGGGTCGGCAGTGGCTAAGGTGATAGCTTGCCTGCGTGATGCCGACGTACTAAAAAACAGCGTGGTGCTGGTCGCCTCGGGAGAATCGACGCCCGGACTCCAATATATAGCGCCTTATGCGGCGACCAGTATTGCCGAGTGGTTTATGGATCAGGGCGAGGATGTGCTGGTGATTTACGATGACCTGACCCGGCATTCTCATGCTTATCGCGAGTTGTCTTTGTTGTTACGCAGGCCTCCGGGACGAGAGGCTTATCCGGGCGATATTTTTTATCTGCACTCAAGGTTGCTGGAACGGGCAACGCATTTAAAAGCCGAGTTCGGCGGCGGCAGTTTGACGGCCTTTCCGATTATTGAAACTCAGGCTCAGAACCTTTCCGCTTATATTCCCACTAACCTGATTTCAATTACCGACGGTCAAGTTTACTTGTCGCCGACGCTTTTTCAAAAAGGCGAGTTGCCTGCGGTCGATGTCAGTAAGTCGGTGTCCCGAGTGGGTGGCAAGGCGCAGCTTCCGGGTTACCTGAATGTGTCCGGTCAGTTGCGATTGGCCTATTCTCAATTTGAAGAGCTGGAAGCCTTTGCGCGGTTCGGCACCCGTTTGGATGATGCTACCCGGCAGAGCATAGAACGTGGCCGAAGGGTAAGGGAAATTCTGAAGCAGGACGAAAACAAACCGTTGTCGGCGTTCGAGCAAATAGTGGTGTTGATTGCGGTTAATGAAGGTCTGTTCGATAGCTTACCGGTTGCCGATATTAAAAAGTTCGGCTCTCGATTGGGAGACGCGCTGCAAAATCAACTGGCTCTGCAACGGCAGAAAATACAGGCTGGAGAGCATCTCAGCGATGAAGATAAAGCCCTGGTACTGGATTTTGCCGGGACTGTGTTAATACCTGAGCCAACGAGCGATCATGCAGACGCTTGATGCAATACAGCGGGATATGGATACCGCCGCCGATTTGCAATCCATCGTTCGCACCATGAAAGCGCTGGCCGCCGTCAGCATCCGGCAATATGAACGGGCGCTGGAATCGCTGACCGATTACAAGCTGACCGTCGAAATGGGCTTGCAGGTGGTGTTGCAGGATCACCAGGCGGCGTTAACCGAACAGCAAAAAAAACAGCAGACGTGGACAGGCGCTATCGTGTTCGGTTCCGATCATGGCTTGTGCGGTCGCTACAATGAAAATATTGCCGCCTTTGCTGTGGACAAACTTGATGAGGCCGGATACGAACGGAAGCGTCGTCGTATTCTGGCAGTGGGTGCGCGGGTCGATGCCTCTTTAAGATCGCTGGGGCAGGGCGTAGAAGCGCTTTTTTTTGTTCCGGGTTCGGTGGCGGGCATTACTGAAACGGTTCAGCAAATACTGTTGCAAATCGACGGATGGCAACAGCAGGGTCTCGAACGGGTGCTGCTGTTTCACAACGCGAATCGGCAACGGAAGAATTATATTCCGCAAGCGCTGGAATTGCTGCCGGTCGATCTCGTCAGCTTTAACCGATTGAACACCAAACCTTGGCCGTCCAGATCGTTGCCCACTTATACATTGGACAGCGGGAAACTGTTAAGTTCGCTGATTCGGCAGCACCTTTTTATCCTGTTGTTTAGCGCTTGCGCCGAATCGTTGGCAGGCGAACACGCCAGTCGATTGGCCTCCATGCAGGTCGCGGAAAAAAACATCAAAGAGCGACTGGAGCTGCTAACAGCGTTATATCGTCAACAACGCCAGAATCAGATTACCGAGGAATTGCTGGATGTGGTTTCGGGATTTGAAGCGCTGGAAGGTAAAGCCGATGAGTCGGGCTAATTGAGTGAAAAGTTGGGCTACCCACTTAAGACGGGACAATAGGCAAGGCTTAACCGTTCGTCCTGAGCTTGTCGAAGGATGGGCGGTTAAGCCGTTCATGGTTCGACAAGGCCTTTAGTCCTGAGCGCAGCCGAAGGGTCACCACGAACGGCTTAACCTTTAAACTGTCCCGCCTTAAGTGGGTAGCCAAAAGTTGAATTTCGATTTGTTTAACGTCATCTAATTCAGTGTTATCTGTTTTTCATGTTAATACCGCTTTAGGTTATACGAATTAGCTGAAGGAGATGACAAAATTGTGACAATTGTAAAAATTCAATTAGAATCTTGTCTGGCGAAAGACGGGGGCAAACGAGAACAATAAAAATCCGCGTCTTGAGGTGTTATCTATTTCACTCTAACGCGGAGTCTTCCTTTGCAATTTTCAAGCGGATTTTTCATTCAATTTATTCGGTTAGCGGGGCCTTTTTGGAATTCTGAAAACAAGTCCACTGTTCGCAGTCTTGCGCTGGCTTTATTCATGCTCACCGTGCTTCAGATCGGCATTGCCGTCGTCATCACAGAATGGAGCGCCGACCTTTTTAATGCGCTTGAACAGCGATCAATGAGCGGGCTATTTAAGCAGATCGGTCTTATTGTGCTGATTTTTGCAGCCAATATAGGGGTTACCACGGCCCATTTTACCGTTAAGCGCCGCTTGCAGCTCGATTGGCGAAGCTGGTTAACGCATCGATTGATCGGTCTATGGATGGCCGATGGTCGCCATTATTTGGTCACACACATTCAGGGCGCGCACGATAATCCTGATGGACGAATTGCAGAAGATATTCGCCTAGCGACCGAGCATGCAATCGATCTTTGTCACTCCTTAATCTATTGCCTGTTATTGCTGGGCAGTTTTACCAAAATTCTTTGGACGCTTTCCGGTGTGGTTACGCTTAATCTGTGGTTTGTTGAAATCCCTATTTACGGGCATTTAGTCTGGCTGGCTATGATCTATGCGGCTTGTGCGTCCGCTTTAGGTTGGTGGTTAGGAAGGCCGTTTACTCAGGCGACTGATGCCCGGCAAACCGTAGAAGCCAATTTCAGGTTCGGCTTGGTAACGGCGCGGGAAAATTCCCTGGCGATTGCGCTGGTACATGGCGAAGCCAATGAACAGAAGCGTTTTGTTGGCTTATTTAAAGATATAGTCCATGCATGGCAGCGACAAACCCATGCTTGGGCGCATCTGTTCATGCTGACTTCCGGCTATTCGGTTTTGTCGATGGCGTTTCCCATTCTGGTGTCTGCACCCCGCTATATATTGGGAAGTATCTCGTTAGGTGCATTAATGCAATCGGCTCAGGCCTTTCAGCAAACCGCAGGGGCGTTGTCCTGGCCGGTTGATAATATGGCCAGAGTGGCTGAATGGCGTGCTTCGGTTGAACGGGTACTGGGTTTGGTTAATGGCCTGGATAAGCTGGAGCAGGAAATCGTCCGCTACGACCCGAAGCGGATTACTTTGAAAAAAACCGAACAGGATGTTTTGCGTTTTTCCGGCCTATCTATTATCAGGCTCGATGGCATAGTGTGCGTATCGGATGTCGATGCTGAAGTAAGACCGGGCGAACGCGTACTGGTTACCGGCAATGTTTTTACCGGCTCCAAATTGTTTAAGGCGGTTGTCGGACTTTGGCCGTGGGGAGAGGGAACAATTGAGTTACCGAACGACCCGGTGTTTTTTATGCCGCCGCGACCTTATTTGCCCACAGGAACCTTGCGCGCAGCAATCTGCTACCCGTCAACCCAGATAGAATTTGCCGAGTCTGAGCTAACTGCCGCACTGGATCTGGTCGGCTTGGAAGAATTGCATGAGCAACTTGATCTTGTCGATAATTGGGCCGGCGCGCTTTCGCGGGAACAACAACAGCGCCTGGGCGTGGTTCGCTTGCTGTTGCAGCGACCCAAATGGATCTTGTTGCAAGAGGCGATGGATTCGCTGGATTCTTCATGCGAGATGAAGATGCTGAAATTGATAGCCGAAAAACTGCCGGATGCGGCGATTATGACCATTACCAACGAACCGCTTGCTGAGGCGTTTCATCAACGGCGAATTGTGTTGTAACTTTTGGCTTTCCGTTTAAGGCGGGACACATAAAGGCTTAACCGTTCGCCCTGAGCTTGTCGAAGCCTGTCATGAGCTTGCCGAATGGGGTGAGCGCTTAAGCCGATCATGGTTCGACAAGGCCTTTAGTCCTGAGCGCAGCCGAAGGGTCACCACGAACGGCTTAACCTTAAATTGTCCCGGCTTAAACGGGAAACCTAACTTTTAATGGTGCAACCCGATGAACCAGAGCAACTATGCCTTAGATAGCGACAACCGTTTTGTCATTGACCAGTACAACGACCTTGCCCCTTTCGCCAGTTTTTTGCCCGGCATCGCAGGTGTCATGGGTCGCCCGGCCTGGGTTTTTTATGTCAACCGGGGGCAGGCCGTCGCCAGTTTTGGGGTGCGCAACAAAGACGGGGCGTTTTTGGAGTTTTTCCCTGCCGACAAGGCTTATCAACTGACGCCGTCCCGGGGTTTTCGGACTTTCCTGAAGATTAGCGACGGCAACCGAATTCTGACCCACGAGCCTTTTCAGCGCGGGGCAGGGGCTGAGGTCAAGCAGCGTCTTTACGTCACGCCCCATGAGGTCGGCGTGGAAGAGGT
>JADHTX010000245.1 GCA_016784875.1 Methylobacter sp. | reverse complement strand
AGTCCGCCTCAACTGCATTCCCACGCGGCGCGTGGGAACTAGGAGCCTACGGCATTTGAACCTTTTACCTTGAACCTAAATTATGTCCCACCAATCCGATTTAATCAGTACCGATATAGACGCTTATTTGGCGCAACACGAACGCAAAGAATTAATGCGCTTTTTAACCTGCGGCAATGTCGACGACGGCAAAAGTACGCTGATAGGCCGCCTGCTGCACGATTCCAAAATGATCTATGAAGATCAGCTGGCCGCAGTTCAGGCCGACAGCATCAAATCAGGCACTACCGGCACAGGCAAGATCGACTTGGCGTTGCTGGTTGACGGTCTGCAAGCCGAACGCGAACAAGGCATCACTATTGACGTAGCCTATCGCTATTTTTCTACCGCCACGCGTAAATTCATTATTGCCGACACCCCAGGGCACGAACAATACACCCGCAACATGGCGACCGGGGCATCAACCTGCGATTTGGCGATTATCCTGATCGACGCCCGCTACGGTGTGCAAACCCAAACCAAGCGGCACAGCTTTATCGCTTCACTGCTCGGCATCCATCACATCATCGTTGCGGTCAATAAAATGGATCTGGTCGATTACAGCGAAGCCACCTTTGACAAAATCAAACAAGACTATTTAAGCTTCACCGAATCGCTAGCTTTACAAGACATCACCTTTATCCCGATGTCGGCGCTGGACGGCGACAATGTGGTCAATCCCAGCGCACATATGTCCTGGTTTACAGGCCAGCCGTTAATGGAAGCCCTAAACAGCATCGAAATCGCCAATGACCGCAACTTCATCGATGCCCGTTTTCCGGTTCAATACGTCAACCGCCCCAACCTCGATTTTCGCGGTTTTTGCGGCACGGTCGCTTCCGGCATTTTCAAAAAAGGCGATAAAATCACCGCCCTACCCTCCGGCAAAAGCAGCAAAATCAAATCCATCGTGACCTATGACGGCGAACTGGAACAGGCTTTTCCACCGATGGCGGTCACCTTAACGCTGGAAGACGAGATCGACATTAGCCGGGGCGATATGCTGATCGGCGCAGAACAAAACCAGGCAACCGTTTCGGACAAATTTAAAGCCACTATTGTCTGGATGGCCGAAAACACCCTGACACCGGGCAAACAATATATTATTAAACTGGCGACACGCAGTGTATCGGGTTCTATCACGATGATTCACCATAGAATCGACGTCAATACTTTGGAACACCATGATGCTATCGAGCTGCAATTGAATGAGATCGGTTGCTGCACGGTTTCGGTCAACGCGCCGGTAGTGTTTGATGCTTACCTTACCCATAAAGGCACCGGCTCATTCATTATCATAGACCGCATAACCAACAGTACCGTTGCTGCGGGCATGATTACCGGCAGCACCGAGGACGAAAGCCTGCAACCGGTCAGCCCTGAAGAACGTGCCGCTCGTTTTAGTCAGACAGCAACAGCAATAGCTTTGACCGGTTCAAGCGCTATAGAAATTGCCTATCAACTGGAACGAAAATTATTTGATAACGGTCATGCAACAACCGTTTTAGAAATTCAAAATACCTCGCTGATAGCCCCCATAAAAAACGCCGGACTGATATGTTTATGCGTCAATTACAGCGCAAATTTAGCGGACATCTGTTTTGATTGCGACACACTAGCTGTTGACGATATTTACAGCGCGTTGAAAGATCAAAAGATTATCTATTAAAACGACTGCTATTCGGCAGGATAAAACACAGGTACGACTAATTAAACGGGTTTAAACGGGTTTCTAACCCGCTTAAACCCGTTATTCAATTTTATCGGCTCATCTCGGTAGAATCCATGTCATCTGGCTGCTATTTTTCTGACTGCTGAATAATCGCTTTATTTTTTAACCTCCCATTTTTAGCAATAAAATCAGTTCAGTAATTGGTATAAGATGATGTAAGATAAAAAACATCTTTCGACTCAATATTACTGGCCTGAAATCAGTTACTTTAAAATGAAAAATTCTGAATTCTCAAAAATAAGAGCTTCCGGCGTTGGCTATTTAATTAATAGTATCCAGACTTTATTTGTCGGTATGTTAAGGATATGGACTATCCCCATTGTATTAATGTTGAGTGTTGCTTCAGGTTTTACCACCTACTACGGCTTGTCTCATTTTATTACCCCTTGGATTGCCCTAGTCATTACCATTGCGATCCAGTCTATTGTTGTTATTTGTTCACTTGAAATTGCCGGCATTCATTGGCAAGCCAACCGGATGCGCTATTTTTCCGTGGTATGTTCGCTGTTAATTGCACTGACAGCTTCAATTTCATTCTCTTATTTCAAGTTTTATGAAATTTCCGAGCACGACACCCTGCACATTACCCGATTAAATCAAATCAGAACCGACATAAAGACCTATGTAGACCGCGTCTTAGTCATTAAAGGCGCTGTACTAAAACAACAACGAGCCGACCTGGAAAAAGCCTCGCTTGAAGTATCTCAGGCTTATTTTGGGACGCATCCGCAAATTATTGAAGGCTACAAGCATCAAGTCGGTGAAGGGCCGTTCTGGAAACACTACAACCAAATTTATTTGGAAAAAAAACAGCAACAGGAAAAGTTCGACCATGATTTTTCCGCATTAGACCAAGATATTCAGAAATTGCAAGCCAGTCTCAGCGACCTGGATGTCGCCGCGAATATTGAAAATGCCTACTATACAATGCTGGAAAGCTTCCAAAACGTACAATTAAAGATCAACCTGTTATCCGGCAATATCGGCCAGTCGTTACCGGAAGCGCCATTATTAATGACTTACAAACAATTTACCGCCGATGTTCAACCTTCGGCCGCCATGTGGTCCGACTTTTCATTGTTCGCATTTGTTTGTGCGGCCATGGTTGATTTTTTCACCGTATTACTGTCATACCGCCTTGAGTTTACGGCTCCCGGCCCATTAACCGCAGAAGAAGAAGACCTTATTTTTGAATGCTTAAGGCAATTTACCGAGTTCCGAATCAATAAAAACGACGAACTTGAAATGACTATCGAGAAAACCGAAATAGAACGGGCAAGACGTTACTCCGACTGGTCGAGGATGTTTGCCGTAGGGCTATTATTAAGTCGCGGTTTCTTAAGAAAAATCGATGACAAAACCGTAGAGTTCGCCCCCAATCTTTATCCATTGATTGCCGAGAAGATGGGCGATAAGATTAACCGATTAAAAGCCGAATCCAACATTGCCAGGCAAGCAGATGATGCATAGTCCCAGAACTGAAATCGACAAATGGTTTATTAACGGTACCTTAGCAAGCGATGATCTCGCTATCTCAGAAGTCTGGGATCCCGTTTTTGATGCCGACCGCCAGATTGTCCATACCAAAATCGGCCCTTATTGGCGATTATTTCTACGCCCTGAAGGCTTTGTTAAGCGTTTTTATCACCGTGTATACCCATTACCGGTTGAAAGCTGGCGCGTGACTAAACAAATCCAGCTTTACGACGGTTTTTGTACGATTGATGTAACACTGGACATCCATTTCCAGGCCACATTGAAATACGCTCTCAGCAACATGGACGTTTTATCTAACATTAATGAGCATATAAAAAACACATATGAAGATTTAATTATCAATTTAATCGATAAAGAGTTACTTAATTTGTCGGATGGATTATGGGTACAAAAAGGCGTCACCCCTATTGAAAAGAAAATTTCTTTAGCGATAAGTGAAATGCTGATATTACAAAATATACAGTCACAATCTTTATGTACATTAAAGCCCGTATTTGAAGAGTTCCCCGACGTACAATTGGCTCAGGAAAGCGTTTATTTATGCGTACTTAAAAAGAGTTTTGAGTTTAATGACGAAAAAAGGGAAGAACTATTCCACCAGGAACAAGAGATTGAACGGCAAAAACTGGAGCATAAGCAAAAACAGCTTGACCAATTAAATCGCGACGCCGAACTGGATCGCTTAAAACAAGCTCAGGACGCAGCCAATAAAAAAATGATGCTTGAAGAAAAAGAGCATCAGCTACTTGATCAGTTTGAAATTGAAAAACGAATCCATGCCGAACAAGTTAAGCATGACAATAGCCTTAAGGAAATAACCCTGGAATCGGATCTTCAGGAGCAGCAAAAACATGAAGCTCGCCTGAGACTGGCTGAGCAGCAAACGCACATGGAGTCATTAGCTCATCAGGCCAAATTAAAAGCCAAGGAGCTGGAAGCCGATATTGCCAAATATGAAATTCAGCAGGCCAGATGGAGAGAGTCTAAAGATAAAACCCATAGCCAGCAAATTGCCTTTGAACAACGCCAAAAACAATTGGAATTCGATACCGATGTCGAAAACCAAAAACACCGCGAACGGCAGCGCCTGGAAATGCAGCAAGAAAGCTATAATAAAAGGAAAGACGCAGATGTATACATTCGCCGGGAAATCGAATTACTGGCACTTGAAAAACAACGCCTGGAACTTCAATTGGCGATAAAGGACGCGAAAAAACAAGGAGAAGACAATAATCCTTCGCGAGAAACATAACAACGTCGTCCGGTAAGCAAACTACTTAAATTAGGCCATGCACCGATGTATGCCAAAAATATACACTCTTTGCAAAAAACTTATATATCCATGAACAACATCGGAATGCCGTAGGTTAAAACAAAATAGCTGGTCGCAAAGATAACGCTAACGCTTGTTTTGTAAGAAAAGAATTCCCGTAAAATATAACTGACTATCGCTAAATACCAAATAAGTAGCAATGCGCCTATACCGATTGATATTTCTTCCGAGTATTCCACATGCTCAATTACCATCCAAAAATACAGCGCTTCGGTCAAAATAGCCAATGTCATAATGAAGTTTTCACAGACAAAAATAGCCGTGAATAGTTGATTAAAATACCTCCACTTTCTGAGGATCAGCAATAACGTAGCGATGGATGAAAAAGCCATGACAGTTCTTAACGAGACTTCCAGTGTACCATCGGCAGGGTCGGCAATCAGGCTTTCAACAATAATCCCTGAAATAAGGTAGAACGCGATTGTTTTCCACATAAACGATTTTGTGGGAACAAAGTCGGCAGGATTATTTCTGAACCAGCATAGCGAAAGGTATTTAATTAATAAACTCATGATAACTATTTTTGTAATGCAAGAATTAAAGCGTGAATGTTATAGGGTTCGTTTATAGTAACCACGAACAAAAGATCAATGAAGCCGCTTGTCTACTACCCCACTGGGCTTAATCTAATCCAACCATAAAACGTTTTTTGTCTTACCACTGAGACTCGCCGGTTTCAGGGTCGTACATTTCATGAACAATTTTGTGCCGGTTGGCGATTAACTCTTCAATACTGGGCGACAAACTCATCGCGCGGGAAATAGCCAGCTTCATCGCTTCATAGTTGGTACGATATAAATCTTTACGATCCAGGTCAGGGTTAGTGGCACATTCGGGAGCAATCCAAAGCATCGCGATGATGCACAGATCATTGGCCTGATCGACAGGAATAACACCGGCAATCACACTATCCAAAACTGCATCCGCGACCGCTGACTGAACTGGGCCGCCAAACAAATTAACATAGTCGGTAGATTTGATCGTAACTTTTGGAACCATGATTGTCGCAGGCCGCACTTGCTGATTGC
>JADHTX010000244.1 GCA_016784875.1 Methylobacter sp. | reverse complement strand
TTTTGACGGGCCAAAAGTTATTTTTATCGGTTGCGGCGGTAATTTTTATACGCCAAAAAGTCTTAGAAATCCCGGTCAGCACTTGTATCTTGGGGCTCGAGGTCGTTTTGCCGATTCTTATATTATTGATTCCAATACGGCAAAAAAAAGGCTGGACTGGATAATCGGTAACAAAGTTTCATTGCCTATAGATAATCAGTTTGAAAAAATCGACCGGGAACTGGGAATAAGTATGTTATGGCTCGAAGATCCCGTGGTGGAACAAGGCAGTAAGGCTGGTTTATTTATGAGTGCTCTGGAAAAAGCCCCGCCAACATGGCTGCAAAACCTCTTATTTAGCTTTGAAAAGTTAAAGCGTAAATATATTTATCAATTATGGCGTTAATCAAAAAAGCTATGTTTTCTTATTCTGTTGTCAGTGAAAAATCCCTATTAACGTGTCGTTATTTGGCAATAATTGCAGCGATTGCCGCTCCCATCTCTACGGCTGTTACCAGTGTGGCTTGCGTTGGCATGTTACTGACATGGCTTGTTTCAGGACAAGTTTGGGGGAGCCTGAAAGTATCTGCCGGGCAACCGGCGGGAAAAATGCTATTACTATTCTTTGCATGGCTTATTATCAGTAGTTTGTATGCGGATACGGCTTGGCACGACAAAATAGACACGCTGTCAAGTTGGAAAAAATTTTTTTACGCTTTTGTGTTATTAGGGGTGTTTAACCAAACACAGTGGAAAATGCGCTTTGTGGATTACTATTTAGCCGTTATGACACTCGCCGCAGTTATTGCCGTTCTTTTGTGGTTGTTTGACATTATTATAAGGCAAGAGAGGGAGGTGGGCATTTTTATGACCAATCACTCATCACAAAGTATAGCCTTTGTAGTTGCCGCTTTATGCAGTATTTTTTTGCTTAAAGAATCGTTCAGTTTGAAAAAAAAATGTTTATTAGCGGGCATGTTGGCGTTATTTTTATTTAATATATTCTTTATTAGCCCATCTCGAAGCGGGTATCTTGCTTTGCCGGTCGCTACGGTTTTTGTGTTTGTTAATCTTTATGGATATAAAAAAATGCCCCATATTTTAGGGGTAATGGCTGCTGCCCTTCTGCTGTTGGTGTTGACTTCAAGTACTTTACAGGAGCGTATTAAATTAGGTTTGAAGGAAAAGACAAATTATCAAACCAGTGAAAGTGTAACATCGATAGGGGTTCGGGTTATTTATGCGCAAAATACGATGGAATTAATTCAGAAAAAACCTTTACTGGGATATGGAACATCCTCATTTAAGAACATTTATAGTCCTTATGTCGCTGCCAAATATCAAGACTGGCGAGGGGAGGTAACAACTGATCCGCATAATCAATATTTATTTATCTGGTTGGAAAATGGTCTCATCGGCCTGTTGATTTTTTTGGCTTATATTTACACCGCTATCAGACAGGGAGCGACTCAACATCCATACGGAGCAATTGGTGCTAGTGTACTGGTTGCAATTGCTGCCGCTAGTCTGTTTAATTCAAACTTTAAAACCTTTCCAGAGGGGCATTTGTTGGCATTTTTTGTAGGTTGTTTATTGTCTCAAAAGCCATCAAGTAATACGGTAAAAGACTTTGCTTAGTGTCATTATTATTACTAAAAATGAAGCTGAGCACATTAGCCGCTGTTTGGCATCGGTGAGCTGGGTCGATGAAATTATAGTGTTGGATTCAGGCAGTGACGATAATACTGTAGATATTTGTAAAGCTTACACTGATAATGTTTTTATGACTGATTGGCCAGGCTTTGGTATGCAAAAACAACGCGCATTGGAGAAGGCTCGGGGAGATTGGGTTTTATCGATCGATGCGGATGAAGTTGTCACTTCGGAATTAAGGGCGGAGATCGAAAAAGCGCTACGGCAAGAACATTATAAGGGTTACGAAATCCCTCGTCTTTCCAGATATTGCGGCAGACAAATGCGCCATGGCGGCTGGTGGCCGGATTATGTTCTAAGATTGTTTCGACGTGATTGCGGTCAATTCACCGATTCAATCGTGCATGAGAGCATTATTATTCAGGGGAAAGTCGGTCGCATGCAGTCACCGTTGCTACATGATGCGTTTGTAAGTTTGGATGAGGTTTTGCATAAAGTGAATAGTTATTCAACTTTGGGTGCAGAAATGCTGTTCCAGCGAGGTGTCCGCTCATCTTTAGGCAAAGCCGTCTTAAAAGGACTTTGGACATTCATACGTACCTATTGGATTAAAGCCGGTTTTCTGGATGGACGGCAAGGATTGATGCTGTCGATTTCTAATGCGGAAGGTGCTTATTACAAATATCTTAAATTGCTGGAATTGCAAATCCGGCATTCCAATAAATAATGAACTTAATCTCTGTTATCGTAACCACCTATAACTGGCCAGCTGCATTAGAACTTTGTCTGGATAGTTTATTTGCCCAAAATGACCGAAATTTTGAAATTGTCATTGCTGATGATGGCTCTACTCCGGTCAATCAGGCGTTGACCCAAGTCTATTGCGCTAAAAGTCCGGTGTCTATTCAATATGTGCATCATGATGACCAGGGATTTAGGGCTGGAACTATCAGGAATAAGGCGGTTGCTGTCAGTCAAGGGGAGTATTTGCTGTTTATTGATGGCGATTGTGTGCTGGGCCCTGAATTTATTGCCCGGCATCGGCAGCTGGCAGAAATTGGGTGTTTTGTGCCTGGAAACCGTGTGTTGTTAAGTGAGTCGTTTACTCAGGAAGTTATTGAAAATCATATCCAAATATATAAAGAGTCATTGCTTTACTTTATTTCCCTCCGGTTACAAAATAAAATCAACAGAATTTCTGCTTTTATTCGGCTGCCTTTGGGGTTTTTAAGAAAATTACAACCCAAAAAATGGCAAAAAGCCATGACTTGTAATCTGGCTGTGTGGAAAAATGATTTCTTACGAACGAATGGTTTTGATGAGCTTTTTGAAGGGTGGGGATATGAGGATTCCGATTTGGTAATTCGTTTGATACATGCCGGCATCAAACGCAAGGAAGGACGGTTTGCGGTGCCTGTGCTGCACCTTTGGCATCGGCATAATGATAAAAGCAAGCAAGATAGTAATTATCAGCGATTGATGGATCGCTTGAAACAGCAGGATTTTATTGTAGCAATAAAAGGTGTATCCCAATACTGTAAGGGCGCAAGCTATGCGCCGCTACGAGTCTAATTAAATATGAAAAAAAAATCTAAAGCAAGCGCTCAAATATACAAGCGATTGCTGACCTATGTGAAACCGCATTTATGGCTTTTTGCCATCAGTATTTTCGGTTTCCTGATGTATTCAGGCACGCAGACTTTATTTGCAGCATTAATTAAACATATCATTGATACTCTGCAAACTGAGTCGAGGGAGGGGATGAATTATTTGCCTCTTTTGTTTAGCGGTTTAATTGTTGTGCACGGGATAGGCGCGTATTTGGGTAACTATTTTCTAGCAAAAGTATCGACAAATGTTGTACATGCCTTGAGATGCGAAATTTTTGATCAGTATACGCGATTGCCAACCGCCTATTTTGACGCGCATAACAGTGGATATATGATTTCAAGGATAACTAATAATGTAGGTTTAGTCACTCAGGCTGCTACGGATGCGGTGCGTACCATTGTGCGTGAAGGCTTTACTGCGATAGGCTTATTAATCTATTTATTTTATTCAAATTGGATGTTGTCGCTGGTTTTTATTGCAATAGCACCAATTCTTGCAGTGCTGGTGGCTTATGTTAGTAAGCGTCTCCGAGGAATCAGTAAAAAAATTCAAGATTCAATAGGCGATATGACTCATATTACGTCTGAATTGGTAGGTGGTCATCGAGTGGTGCGCAGTTACGGGGGGGAGGAATACGAGCGTCGACGTTTTTTGGAAAGCAGTTTGTTTAATCGCAGACAATCGTTAAAGCAGTCAACGACTATGGCGATACACAATCCCATTATGCAGTTTATCATTGCCATAGCATTGTCATTCCTTATGTATATGGCATTATTTTTTATGAAGCAAGCTAGTGTCGGTGAGTTTGTCGGTTATTTGACAGCGGCATTTTTATTGCCGAAACCAATCAGGCAGTTAAGCGATGCAAATGGCGATATCCAAAAAGGTATTGCAGCGGCAGAGTCTTTATTTGAAATTTTGGATGAGCCGGGTGAGTTAGATGAAGGTACTTATCAGGTTGATAGATGCAAGGGTGCTCTGGAATTTAAAAATTTATCGTTTCAATATGCAGGTGCAAGTGAGCCAGCGTTAATTGATATCAATTTTAAGGCTAAACCGGGGCAGACAATTGCGCTGGTAGGGGCATCCGGCGGTGGGAAAAGTACCCTTGCCAATTTGGTATCACGTTTTTATCCTCATGATACGGGTGAGATTTTGTTGGATGGTGTCGAAATAAACACTTATCAATTAGCAAATTTGAGGAAACAGTTGGCATTGGTTAATCAGCAGGTCACATTATTCAATGATACGATTGCTAATAATATTGCCTATGGGGCCTTGGCGACTGCAACTCGAGATGAAATAACAGTAGCAGCAACAGATGCCTATGCTATGGAATTTATCTCTAAGCTAGGTCAGGGGTTGGACACGGAAATAGGTGAAAATGGAGTCAAACTATCTGGAGGGCAGCGACAAAGATTGGCTTTGGCTAGAGCGTTACTTAAAGATGCCCCTCTATTGATACTGGATGAGGCGACATCGGCATTAGATACCGAATCGGAACGGTATATTCAGGCGGCGCTGCAAAAAGTAATGAGCAATAGAACGACTCTGGTTATTGCTCACCGGCTATCGACCATTGAAAGCGCTGATGTGATTTTGGTAATGGATCATGGGCGTATCGTAGAAAGAGGTTCTCATCGGGAGCTCATTGCAAAAAATGGAGTCTATGCGCGCCTGCATTCGATGCAATTTAAGGAGCATCCTGACAAAGTTAACATTCTCAGTTCCACGCAACAGCTTGGAAACTCGAATGAACTATCAAATTCAGACATTGCTTAAGGGGATTATTTTGAAATCATTTATTGCCGAGCTTGATGCGCATCAGGAAACGATAGCCCGTTTAGTCGATTGTTCCAGTGCTATTGAAGCGGCCGGAAAGCTGTTGATTGAAACATTAAAGCAGGGTGGAAAAATTTTGTTATGCGGTAATGGCGGTAGTGCTGCAGATTGCCAGCATATTGCAGCCGAATTAGTGGTGCAATACCAAAAAAAACGGAAGGCATTGGCTGCAATGGCATTGACCACCGACAGCTCGGTTTTAACGGCGCACAGCAACGATTTTGGATTTGAATCCGTGTATTCCAGACAGATTGAAGCTATCGCCAGTGAAAAGGATTGTTTAATCGCTATTTCTACATCAGGTAAAAGTACCAATATTTTAAAAGCGGCTGAAACTGCGCAGTTGAAAGGAATGGCTGTTATCGGCTTAACCGGATGCGCAGGCGGTGGGCTGAAGGAGCTGGTTACGCATTCGATTATTGTTCCCTCGGATGTGACGGCAAGAATTCAAGAGGCACATATATTGATAGGGCATTGGTGGTGTGGCTTGATTGAGGAGGCAGTAAGTGCTGGCAACAATTCCTGAATTTGCAAATGCTCGTATTATGGTCGTAGGCGATGTGATGTTG
>JADHTX010000243.1 GCA_016784875.1 Methylobacter sp. | reverse complement strand
AAGGTATCACGCCGAAAAAAGAGGAACCTAAGGCCAGTTTGCCGGATTGGCAGGTGAGTATGTATCAGATGATTGATGCTGCGATCAATGTGGCGATTCCGCCTGCGCAGGCTGCTGAAGCAAACCTGACTATCGATAGCGCCGACATTAGACGGTTGCGCGCCGCTATGGAATCCCGCTTTGCCAGTTTGCAACCCTTATATGCAGCGGGCTTTATCGGCATACAGGCAGATGGCCTATTGGCGGTCAGGGATGCGGCAAGCGTTCCGCTGAAAGACAGAAATCAGGTCAATAAGCTGGTTGCCGCAGAAAATGCCGACCGGCAAAGCCTTTATCAGGCGATTGCCAATGCCAACGGTCATCCCGATTGGGCGGCGCAAATCAAATCAACCTTTGCCGCTAGCTGGGTGAGCAATGCTCAATCAGGCTGGTGGTATCAATCTTCAGGAAGTTGGAAACAAAAATAAACATGGCAAATAGAAGAAGGGCAAAAAAGAAGTTACCGGAAACGCCGGTAAACGTCACCATAGAATCTTTGGCGCACGACGGGAGAGGGGTGGCACATGTCGAAGGTAAGGTGATATTTATCGATGAGGCCTTGCCGGGCGAAGAAGTCGAGTTTATTTATACCGACAGTCGCAAGGATTATGCGGAAGGCAAAGTTGTCAAACTGATCAGCCGTGCCGCCGACCGTGTCGATGCGCTGTGCGCGCATTACGGCGTGTGCGGCGGTTGCAGTTTTCAGCATGTCGAATCGGCAGCGCAAATCAGGATCAAGCAGGAATTGCTGATCGACCAGTTCAAGCGCATCGGCAAGGTTGAAATACCGCAACTTTGGCAGCCTCTGGAAGGCCCGCATTGGGGCTATCGGCGCAAAGCGCGGATGGGCGTTAAATACGTCGAGAAAAAGAACCGGGTGTTG
This sequence comes from Methylobacter sp., assembly GCA_016784875.1. Lineage (GTDB taxonomy): Bacteria > Pseudomonadota > Gammaproteobacteria > Methylococcales > Methylomonadaceae > Methylobacter_A. The sequence continues at coordinate 4,756 of JADHTX010000243.1, read as the reverse complement.
GTGGGATTCAGGGAAAGACGCCATCCGTATTTGGCTGAAATCGAAAGTTGCGTGGTGATGCATCCTATCGTCGGCACCAAGCTGATGGACTTGTCGGAAATGATCGGCGGGTTAACCATTAAAGATAAGATTCCGCAGATTGAAGTGGCTATCGGCGATGAGCAATGCGTACTGGCATTCCGGGTGTTGGAGCCGCCGACCGATGCCGATAAAGAACGGATGCGCGATTTTGCCCATCAACATGACATATCTTTGTGCCTGCAATCCAAAGGCCCGGATACCATCGTGCCGCTGGATGGCGAACCGGAATTGATACCGACTTATGCGTTGCCGGATCAAGGCTTGGAATTTAAATTCAAACCGGCCATGTTTACCCAGGTTAATTACGAAATCAACAAGCAAATGATCAACCGGGTGCTGGAAACTTTAGCCTTGAATGAAAACGACTCGGTGTTGGATTTGTTTTGCGGTTTGGGCAATTTTACCTTGCCGATGGCGAAGTTTGCAGGGAGCGTGGTCGGTGTTGAAGGCGATCAACCGCTGGTTAATCATGCCAAAGAAAATGCGGTGCATAACGGCATAGAAAACGTCGAATTTTATGCAGCCGATTTAAGCAAGGATATTTCCGATCAACCCTGGGCTAACCGGAAATACAATAAAATCATGCTAGATCCTTCCCGAGCCGGTGCTTCGGATGTCTTGCATCATTTTAAAAAATGGCAACCCGAGCAGATTGTTTATGTATCCTGTAACCCGTCAACCTTGGCTAGAGATGCCGGGATATTGGTGAATGAGCTGGGCTATAAACTGATTAAAGCCGGAGTGATGGATATGTTTCCGCAGACCGGGCATGTGGAGTCTATGGCTTTATTTGAGAAATGAACTAACTGATTAGCGGTTTCTCGTTCCCATGCCCTACGTTATTGCCATTAAGTTAAGCGCAATGCCGTCGCAGGAGCGGGCCGAGCCTGCGACATCAGCAGGGTTATTGCTTCATAATCTACCTGGCGACGCGTCAGGAAGATGTTTGCGTGCTGCACTGCTTTCAAAAAAAGACGCCGAAAACCTCGCCGCGAGACATTGATTTGGCGCGGCGACGTTATCAACAAATCGGAGAATGACGGATGACCGATAGCATTAAAGCAGGCGAAAATATATTTCTGGAACTTGGCTTTCCGCCGCATGAGGCCGAGATTTTGCAATTACGCGCCGAGTTAATGGCTAAGTTACGGCTATGGATAAGCGATAATGGCTTAACCCAGGTTCAAGCCGTCGAGCAATTGGGCGTGCCGCAAGCCAGGGTGTCCGACCTTATTCGCGGCAAATGGAAAAAATTCAGTTTGGACATGTTGTTGACGCTTGCGGTAAAAATAGGGGGGCAGGTTAGGCTGGTGTTTGATCGGGCGGCTTAGGGCATCGTTCCCTTGCTTCAGCGTCACTGCCATTAAGTTAAGAAAAAAAGCCTTGTTTGATCCCCCTCATCCTAGCCTTCACCCGGAGGGAGAAGGGATTGTCCATCCTTTTGACAATGCGTGACGCTTTCGTCTCCTGGGCCGTTGACTGTTCATCATGATAGTGAGGCGTTTGCGTCCTGTGTAGAAAGTACGCACAGCGTAAGAATCTTAAAAAGCAAATACCATATAAGTAATGGCTGACGTTAGATGTTTTTTTGTTTTGCTAAAGGAATAATGCTATCTTGCTGCCACTTCGTATTAATACGTAGGCTAAGCGGCTCGCCGGTTGCAACGCCAAAATAGGATGTGCCGACGCCGGAACGCGCACTTGTGCCCTATAGGGTATCATTCGCATAAAGCGTAAATAAAGGAATCAATCCATTGACCAACTATCGCCGCATTTACACGCCGGGCGCGACATGGTTTTTTACCGTGAATATTGCCAAGCGACGAAATAATCGGTTATTGGTTGAAAACATAGATGTACTGCGGACGGCCTTTATGATGTTAAAAAGAAACACTCTTATCGCATTGAAGCGGCGGTTATCATGCCCGACCATCTTCATTGCCTATGGGCTTTACCGCCGGGTGATGCGAATTATTCAATGCGTTGGGGACAGATCAAAGGGTGCTTTTCCAGTCACATCGATACCGGCGAAAGCATTTCTAAATGCAGGAAAAAACGGCGCGAGCGCGGACTCTGGCAACGCCGTTTTTGGACGCATTTAATAACGGATCAAGATGATTTTCAATCGTCATGTCGATTACATTCATTGGGTGCCCGGTCAAGCACGGTTGGGTTTGCCAAGTTGCGGATTGGCCGCATTCGAGTTTTTTCAAGTCTGTAAAAATGGGTGTTTATCCCATGACCTGGGGGGAATTCGGGTGAGTTTGATTTTGATGCGGGTGAGTAACTTGAATGATGCGGCTCCTGGTGTCGGGGCATCCTATGGGGTGCATCTTATCGCGTTGCCCCAGTAATTTTTTTATTATCCAGATAGTTATAATTCGCGATATGAATTTATCGTAAAAGTGTAGGAAATATGATTGATATAAGTTCAGCAGAAATTGCGAAGATTATTGTTCACCGCGTAGGAAATAGAATCAGGGAGGAGGGATACTCGCTTTCAAATCAAGAGGTAAAAAGAACTAAAGACATTGATGATACTTTCCTTCGTCACTATCTTGCGCCACTTGTAAGAAGTAATGATATTTACGGTTTTTATCATGAATCTGATATAGGATTGAATGCGGTTTATCATTTCACAAACCAAGTTTTTGCAGAGCCTTCAAGTTTTAGCGAACAATCTCAAAATATTGCGAAACACTTATATAGCGCATCCACTCACCCAAAAATATCTAGTGGGGAACTAATCATCATTTTTTTTACAGGTCTTATTGTTGATGGCGTAACGTGTGATGCTCTGGGAATCTATCGGATTGAAACGAAAGATAGTTATCTTGATGTAGACGATGATTCAGGTGCATTCCAGCTTATAGAGCGGACGGGCATTTCACTTGAAAAAATGCAGAAAGGGGCTCTTGTTCTGTCAACTGATAATCGAGTGTTTGCTATAGATTCATTAAGTCAAAAAACAAAATATTGGATGGAATCGTTCTTAAAAATCACTCCACAAAGTACGCCTAAAGCTTGTGCAAAAATCGGGGGGGCTTTATTGAAAGCAATATCATCAAAAATATCTAATCCTAATGCTGCTCTTGAACTTGGAAACCGAATATCTAAAAACATAGAAGAATCTGAAACAATTTCGCTAGGAGTTATTAAAGAAATTTCAGCCGATTATGTAGATGAAGATGCATTCGGTGAAATACTGCGCAATCTCCAAGGAAAAAGCGGATTTGATCTTGCCGATAATTTGCAGCTAGATAGCCCTGCTTTTGCAAGATACACCAAAAACGTAACTAAACAGACCCGAATTGCAGAAGGAATAACTTTGGTTACGTCAGCTAACTCCAGCATATCAAAAATAGATATTCAAAACACAGAGAATGGACTTGTTGCCACAATAGCTATCGAAATTATGGGGAATTAGTTATGGGTGGAAAATCAAATGAGTCAGGAAAAATTGGTGAACAATTAGCTTCTTCACTTTTAGAAATGATTGGATGGAAACCATCAATTTACAATCTATCTATTAAATGCAACACGCCAACGCACTTAACTAAAAATGGAACCCACAGAACAACACATGAAGAAGATCAGTTCTTCATTTACCACAACCCGTTTCATGATGATCATACTGAGATCGTGCATGTTTCTGTAAAAAACAACATAAACAAATATCCACAAAATGAAACATTAAAAAAAACGTTTAAAGCCCATTTAAAAGAGTTACATGAAATTATTGAGTGTGCAAAACATGATCCCAAACTTATAGAAATAACCAATGCTTTTGGTGCAAAGCAACATGAACACCATTCCGGTTTATTGATATGGTTACATAATGATAAGAAGAACATTGAGCAAAACATCAAATCCGATTTATCTAATAGCCAGCTTGAACAATCCAATGATGTGCCTGTTTATCTTATAGATAATGCCCGTGCATCTTTCCTACTAAAAGTTGTTGATAATCTAAAGCGTCGTTCAAAAAAAGATAACTCCGACGATTTAACTTCTCATTCAGTTACAGGCAATGTCGATTTTTTTTATCCTCAAATTGGAACATCAATGGGTGTCAATGAAAGCCGAACTGGAGACATAATCCCATTGGAGTTAATCGCTGCTGACATTATCTTTGCTTATATTCGCAACGCAGACAGAAGTGTTAAAGAGTTAATCATTTATGCCAACCAAGCTTTCAGCGTTGATGCTTATAAAAGGCTAATCGCCTACGCCTTACATTTCACATCAGATTCGATTCCGCTAATAAGTATAGGTATGCCTGATTATGATCCCACGCAGCATAAAAATGATGCGCAACAAGCACGCCTTGTTTTCAATCATAGAAAAAAAGAAGTCATAACGCCTTTCTCTTTTGAACGCTCTATATTGGATTTTCTTGACGAGGAAAGAAAATGAGTTCGAAATTTAATATATATTCAAGTATTGCTCATGGTAATGAGCTTCGTAGATTACTTAACAGCAACCACATCTCGGATAGTGAAGTGTATAGCGTGCTGAAAGAAAAAGGCATATATGTATACTCAGACCGGTCAAATTTGCGGAAAATGAAGAGGGTATAATACTCAAATTTAAACACAAAACCTGACATGATAAAGATCGACTTTACCGAAAAAGCCATTGACGACGTGTATCAACAATTCATGGAGCATCCCTC
>JADHTX010000242.1 GCA_016784875.1 Methylobacter sp. | reverse complement strand
CCGGGCTTACGGGCGGTTCAGCGAATTTCTCGAACAGTTTTCCGATTTAATGATTAACGTCCAGCGGAACAACAACCGCTTGTCGGCGATCTCATCGGCCATCACCTTATTGCTGTCGCAAGTGACATTATTAATGGCGTTAGCGCTGGCAGCATTAGCATTTAAAGACGGTCTATTATCGGGAGCCGATTCCGCCTTGGCGGTTTTTTGCGTACTTGCGGCTTTCGAGCTGGTGACGCCCCTGCCGCAAGCCATGCAAATGCTGGCGAAAACCCAAAAAGCCGCCCGGCGCATCAGGCAGGTTGCGGAAATGCCCCCGACGATTACCAAGCCGAACCAGCCATTGGCCTTGCCGGGCAGTTATGATTTGCAGTTAAACGATGTGAGTTTTCGCTATTCGGATCAACAGGGTAGGGTGCTGAAAAACATCAGCCTGACTATTCCGCAGGGAGGCAAAATCGCCATAGTCGGCCCCAGCGGTTCGGGTAAGAGCACCTTGTTGCAGTTGTTGATGCGTTTTTACGACCCTGAACAGGGTAGTGTGTTATTGGCTGGACAAAACATCGGGCAATTCGATGCCGATGAATTGATGAGTTGTTTTGGCGTATTATCCCAGCGCAGTCAATTGTTCGCAGCCACTATTAAAGAAAACCTGTTAATTGCCAAACCAAAGGCCTCGGCAGCAGAGCTGAATGCCGCCATTAAAGCCGCAGGCTTGGAAAATTTTATCGCTTATCTGCCGGAAGGCATCGATACCTGGGTAGGCGAAAGCGGCGTGAAAGTGTCGGGGGGCGAAGCGCGGCGTATCGCGTTGGCGCGGCTTTATCTTAAAAATGCGCCGGTATTGATCCTTGATGAACCTACCGAAGGCTTGGACAGCGATACGGAACGGGATGTATTCAAAGCACTGGCAAAATTTGCCAGGGATAAAACGGTGGTTATGGTGACTCACCGTGAGGCCGGATTGGGCTTAGTCGATGTGGTTTACGGCATGGAACGGGGCGTTTTGCGGAAGCTGTAATTTTACCGGGATAAAGTCTGAGGTTAAACCCGGCGTCCGTTTCGCTTTATTTAAATCGAGTCATGTATCGCATTATATAAATGATAGCGGCTCTTTCCGGTCTGCTTGGCAACATACATGGCCTGATCGGCTTGACGCAATAGTGTATCGCCGTCCTCGTTGACAGAGGTATGAAAAGTGACACCTATACTGGCCGACACCGCAACCTCATTACTGCCGATGATTACCGGCAGAGCGATAATTTCCAGAATGCGGTCGAGAATTTGCCAACACTCCCGTTTACAGGCAAGATCATTAAGCAATATAACGAATTCATCTCCACCCAGCCGAGCCAAGGTGTCGCCCGCGCGCAATGCTTCTTGCAGACGGCGGGTAACTTCCACCAGTAATTGGTCGCCTGCTTCGTGTCCATGGTGGTCGTTGACTTGTTTGAAACCGTCGAGGTCTAGGTAGCAGACGAACAGCATCCTGCCGCTACGTTGCGCCCGCGCTATGGCCTGAACCATTCGGTCGGCCAGCAAGCGGCGGTTAGGAATGCAGGTAAGCGCGTCGTAATAGGCAACTTGGCTAAGCTCGGCCTCGTGTGCTTTGAGATAGCTGATGTCGGAAAATACCCCGACATAGCGACGCACCCGACCGCCATCATCGCAGATAGCTGCAATTGAGAGCAGTTCAGCAAAAACATCGCCCGACTTTCGCCGGTTCCAAATCTCGCCGCGCCAAGATTTTTTCTCCTTCAAGGTTTGCCACATAGCGGTATAAAACGTCTTGTCCTGTCGCCCTGAACTCAGTAACTTGGGGTCTTTGCCGATTACCTCTTCGCGAGCATAGCCTGTAATCTTGGTGAAGGCCGGGTTAACGTTTAGGAAAACATTGTTGGCATCGGTAATCAGGATGCCTTCTTTGCTGTTGTCGAACACGCCGGCAATGATGAGCAGGTCTTCCTGTGCGCGCTTGCGTTCGGTGATATCGCGAAAATACCAGACGCGACCGTAGTACTGGCCGTCCGCTCCGGTGGCAGGAGCGGAATATCGGTCGATTATTCTGCTATCTTTTAGCTGTATTTCTTCGCGGCTCTTTTTGTCCCGGTGCTCGTATAGATATTGGACGCGGGCGAGAAATACTTCTGGTTCGGCGATTTGATCAAGAACTGATTGAAGTACGGGCGCATCCAGTCGTTCGCTTACCAGTTGCGGGGAGAGCCGCCATAGGTCGATGAATTGTTGATTGTAGGAGACGATTTGCGCGTTTTCATCAACTACCAGGATGGCATCGGGTGAGACCTCTTGCTGGGTTTGCAGGATCGTATTCTTGAGTTTTATTTCCTCCTGCGCCCGTTTATGCCCGGTGATGTCGCGCCAGACACCAACCAGCAGGCGTTTGCCGGAGACATCCAACATGCGGGTGTTGATTTCGACATCCAAAATGTCTCCGTTCTTGCACCGGTGTCGGTTCTCAAAAGATATTCCCCCCGATTCCCCTATCAGCCGCACCGCCGCAATCAGCGCCTCTTCATTCAAGTCAGCCTGAGTATCGATCAGTCGCAATCGGAGAAATTCTTCATGTGTATAGCCCAGAATGCGGCATGCAGCAGGGTTGGCCTCGACAAAGCACAATGTCTCCGGGTCTATCAGTTCGATAGCGTTTGGCGCCTGTTCGAAAATGGCGCGAAACAACTCTTCGCGCTCCACCAGTTGCCGTTCCAGGCGCTTACGTTCACTGATGTCCTCGGTAATGCCCATCAATTTTTCAACGCCGCCATTCTTGTTTTTGATGGGAACAAAACATGACTTATAGATCTGTCCGACCGGCCCGCTGGCCTTAAACTCGAAGTGGCTGCTTTCACCGGCATAAGCCTGGGTAAGCAATGCCCCTATGCGTTTCCGGTCGGAAGCGTTGACTGAATCCAGATATAAATAATCTTGCACCTCGCATTCTTCTTTGAGACCCATCATGCTCAGCCCAGCCCTGTTCATGGAAACTATTCTGCCGTCTATATCTATTTCGTGGATACACATCGGAGAATTTTCGATAAGCAAGCGGTTGTGGTTTTCGCTTTCACGCAAGGCACGAGTAATTTTCTCATTTTCCCGTAATGCCGCTTCCAGTTCATCAGTGCGGCGGCGTACTTGATCTTCAAGCGTAATTGCTGTCTGAAATAGATTGAAGTCGGACGTATCAATGTTCGCGCTGCTTTCGGCGCGATCTATCAATGCCTGAATAACCTTGTTTAATCGCGCGATCTCGGCATGCAATTCCGCCTGATCAGCCATCGTGCGTCTCGGTTTCTATCCCGGAAGCGCTGCCAAAGGCACAGCCGGTAAAGGTCTGATTGTTGTGTATGCCGCGGAATTGTTCACCGTAGCTACTAAAACCCAGGGTGTTGTTGCGCCGGAAAATCGCCATGACTCGATCTTTCAACCCGTTCTTGGCAACTTCCAGGTTGCGCAAAATGCAGTCGCAACCCAAAATCAGTTGCGTAGGGCCGATTTCTGTCCGAATTGCATCGAAAGTCTGTTCCAGGTTATCCACTAAATTCACGCTATGCGCCACTCTGAGCACCAAGCCTGTTTCAATGGCGCAATAGAAAGTCAGGCTGCCGTCAGCATTTGCTTTCTGGATTGAGCGCACATAATCGGTACCGCCGATTTTTACCACGACGGAGGGAAAGGCAAAATCTTTTGCATTGAATTCGCTAACGCCAACACAGACCAGTCGGGCGTACTCTACGGCAGCGGGTAGTCCATTAATCTCTTTGACAATACGCTTGGCTGGATCGGCTTCCGTGACTACGAAACGTTCGTCAGTCGAAACAAAATGATGGGTCTTGAAGATTTTGAAGGGCAGTGGAGTGTTGACTAGAACCATAACTGCGCTATCGGTATGGAAGTAGCCATTGCTGTAAACGTAAGTCTCGGCAAATTTTTGGTCGTCCCCTGCTGATCCGCCAAACAACGTGATTTTGCCTAAAGCATATTGCAACGCATGTGCTACGCGTTCTTCGCGCCCGCACATTCCGTCAATCAGCAGCAGTGCGAAGCAATGATTCGGGTTTTGGTTAGGGGCATTACGTTCAAGCTGCTGTAATAGGGATTGGGCGAAGTCATGGCCTCTGGTAATATCGAACCCGTTTAATTGATCCAGTAGTCCACTGACAGCGATGCAACTTGCTTCAGGGAAAGCAACACCGGTCAGGCTATGCTGGCAATAACCGGCAGGCCCGATTTCTCCAGCGGTGGTGCAGCCGACGACTTGAACACCGGCAAATAAACGGCGCATTTCTGTCGCCAGCAGGTCAAGGTCGTACTCGCTGGAGCAGAAAAAAACCACCAACGCCATGTCTTGCTGCGCAAGCTCTGCATGAAACTCCTGCACCGCTAGTTTCACGTCAGTAGCGCACGATTGAAATGTGCGTATTTTGTTGTGATTGCTCATATTTGCATCGCAAATTTCCAAATTGTTTGAGTTGTAGTCTATTGACTACGGAATTATTACATTATATGTGGTAACTACTCAGCCTAAAATAATAGTTTTCTGATTATTTAAGTAAATAAAGCTTTTATTGTGTGCGAGCACGTTTTGATTTTGGAGCAAAGCACAATACACAATGCAAGGCCTGAAGCTTGAAGCTTCAAGCTTGAGAAAAATAGCACACCAAGATAATTAGCGTTTGCCTCGTCTGTATCAAATGTTCCAAGTTTGTATAATAATGGCTTATGACTTCATTCGACTCAGCCACACTTGAAACGCCCGCAAACCATGCTCCGGTTAAAGAAAGCCTGATCATTGCCGCCATTCGTGCCGCGATTCCCCAGACTTTAGCCATTTACGCTTTCGGCAGTCGTATTAATGGGACGGCTCATAGTTCAAGCGACTTGGATTTGGCGGTGCTGACAACCGGTTATGCTGAGCCGCTACAGCTTTGGGAGTTGTCCTCTGACTTGGCGGAAATAACTGGATGCGCAGTCGATTTATTGGATATGAGAGCAGCATCCACAGTGATGCAATATCAAATTTTGCAGACGGGGCGACGGTTGTGGGGAGAAGAACTCGCTGCCGGTTTATTTGAGTGTTTTATACTTAGCGAAAAAACAGCCTTAGATACTGCTCGCAATGGATTGTTAGCTGATATTCAACAAACGGGAAAGATTTATGGTCGATGATGTTTTAATGAATAAGGCCGCCACAATTGAACGTTGTGTCGCTCGTGCCCGTGAAGAATATCAAACCGATCCTGCTGGATTTGCAGACAACCTGACTTGTCAGGATGCCGCAATTCTGAATATTCAAAGAGCTTGTAAAGCGGCTTTGGATATGGGGCAGCATTTAATTCGCCGCGAACACTTAGGCGTGCCTCAAGGTGCCCGTGATGTGTTTACGCTTCTGGCTCAAGCAACTTGGATAGATACCGCGCTGGCTGAATCGCTAAAACGTATGGTGGGATTTCGAAATATTGCAGTACACGATTATCAAAGTCTGCAACTGCCTATTACTGTTCAGGTAATAACTCGGCATTTGGATGAGTTTTTGGATTATTCAGCCGCGATTTTAAAAAAGGATGCAGGCAAAACTTGACGTAAGAAAAGTGTGAAGTTTTTGAGGGGTTCCAGGCGGGACATAAGCGTTAAGCCATTGCACTAAATTTAAGGAAAGATGGCGACTACGTATTTATCAGCAGGGGTGCTGAT
>JADHTX010000241.1 GCA_016784875.1 Methylobacter sp. | reverse complement strand
TGCATACATTTTATGAAGATGAGGCCGTCACCCATATCGACTTCAGCTATCCGTATAACCAAAAACTGCGCTCCCGTTTAATCAGCGCCGCCGCCTATGCCAACATAAAAATCAGCCCGTTGGGCACCTACGGCTGCACCCAAGGCCCTCGCCTGGAAACCAGCGCCGAGATCCAGCGCATGGAAAGGGACGGTTGCGACCTGGTCGGCATGACCGGCATGCCGGAAGCTGCGTTAGCTAAAGAACTTGAAATGGAATATGCAGCAATCAGCGTCGTCGCCAATTGGGCCGCAGGAAAAACGGAAGGAGTAATCACTATGGAGGAAATTGAGCGGCACCTCCATAAAGGTATGGCAAATACCGCTGAAATACTAAAGGCTTTTGTGGGCTAGGAAGCAGTCCGGAAATGCCTGTTCGAGCAACTACTGGAACAGGCATTTCCGACACACAATACTTGCCGAACTCGAACACCAGCTCGCTTCATGCTTGGAAGCCCTTATTTCGGCTTACAAGCACGCAAAAACCGGCAACGCTTAATGATGGCAACCGGCACCATGTATATGACCATGCTCGGATTCTTCTTTAGTAGCCGGTCTAACATCGACAACTTCCACATCGAAAGTTAAAGCCATTCCTGCCAGAGAATGATTGCCGTCGATGGTAATATCATCGCCCTCAATCTTAATAATAGTGACCTCCCCGGAACCGGAACTGACATCGGCATGAAACATCATGCCGACTTCAATTTCATCAATACCTTCAAACATAGCCCGTGGGATAACCTGAATCATCTCATCATTTTGTTCGCCGTAAGCATCTTTCGCTTCAATGCGTACATTAAATTTGTCGCCGACGGCTTTGCCGAACAATGCATCTTCCAAGCCGGGAATAATATTTCCTGTGCCGTGCAGATAAACCAATGGCTCATTACCTATTGAACTATCCAAAACTTCGCTATTATCGTTAGTCAAAGTATAGTGAATTGAGACAGCCATATTGTCAGCTACTTGCATGATAAAACCTTTTTCGTAATTTAAAAGCCGACTATCATAAAGAGTTGCAGCTCTTTTGTCTGAAAAAATATACTAATTCATCATAATTTATCCACAGGAAATCAATCATGTCGCGCTGGAGACCGCCGGGGCCTAAGTCATCCCCTTACATTACACCTGAAGGCTATCAAGCTCTGGAAATTGAATTAAGAGAATTGTGGAGCAAACGCAAAGAAGTGACTCTGGCTTTATCGGCAGCGGCAGCGGAAGGCGATCGCTCGGAAAATGCAGAATACATTTACCGCAAAAAAGAATTACGCGGCATAGACCGTCGCATTCATTATCTGCAAAAACGACTGCCCTCGCTTAATATCGTGTCGCAGCCCCCCGACGATCAAGACAAAATTTTTTTTAGCGCCTGGGTGACCTTGGAAAATGAAGCCGGCGAGGAATTGACCTACCGCATAGTCGGGGCTGATGAGCTTGATCCTAAAAAACACTACATTAGCCTTGATTCACCCTTGGCAAAAGTCCTATTAAAAAAAACCTTTGATGATGAAGTCAGCATTAAAAACGAACTTAAAGAAGCTCGTTATACAGTCGTTGATATTAATTACCGCAACAGCTGAAAAACACAATTCATATCCAACGTGGCCAATACCGATAAAGAGCGTGTTAAACATACCGCCTCAAATCAGACTTTAAAGTGCAGAAATTCTGCCTTAAATAAAAAATTACTATTGCAATAAACGTAACATTATATATAATACTCTGGATATGGAGAGGTGGCTGAGTGGCCGAAAGCGGCGGTCTTGAAAACCGTTGAGGGTTGATCCCCTCCCAGGGTTCGAATCCCTGCTTCTCCGCCATATATACTAAATAACCGATTGTTTTTTTAAAGACAATCGGTTTTTTTATGCCTGATCGCTCTACACGTCGATTATTTAAACCCCACCGCCCCTAAAACCAAGTAAATTCGTTGGATATTCACAGGTGTTATGATACAGTCCGCATTGTCATGTAACTAATTAAATATGCTTAATATCTAGGCAGTTGCAGGCCTAATAATAAAAATAACTACACGAGGATAGATTACATGAAATTATTAAAAAGCGCTGTCGTAGCTTCTGCATTGGCCCTTTCTTTAGGGTCTTTTTCGGCTACTGCTGACGTCTGTTTGGGTATGGCATGCATGTATAACAGAATGACTCCACTTGAAGGAATTGACGCTACTGTAGGTCAAGTTACTGAAGCATTGAAAGCAATCAGCGACAATGCCGGTGCCGATGTCGTTATAACGAATATCAAGGAAGCGTTAAAGCTAAGTAAAGAAATCAATGCTAATGACAAACTTGACCGTAACCGTAACCGTGCAAACGGTTATTTGAAGCAAGCTAGAACAGCAGTAAAAGGTGGCGATTTTATTAAAGCAACTGAACAGCTAAACGAAGCTAAGAATCGCTTTTCAGATCTTAAAAGCATGATCGACTTAACTCAAGCCGATAGAGTATCGCAACAGACTAACCTGCTAAACCGTATTTTGGACACGCCCGATACCGCAGCCGGCGCCCGTAAATAAAGTGTTCAAATAACATATGACTGCGATTCATTAGGGAAAATCCCCCTTTCTCTACCCTATAAATAAAAAAAGCAACTTACCTTTGGTAAGTTGCTTTTTTTCTACATCATTTTTGCGAGTTGTCGGCTAATAAAATCCGTCTTTTCATCTTGCCGCATGACTCCCGACCATCTACCGAAAATCACTCTTTCAAATTTCCCGCATGCAACCCGCACTCTTTTTTGGTCGCATCTTCCCACCACCAGCGACCGGATCTTTCATGCTGATTAGGCAAAACGGCACGGGTACAAGGCTCGCAGCCTATGCTGGTATAGCCTTTTTCGTGCAATTCGTTATAAGGAACCTGATAAGCTTCGATATGATCCCAGACTTGGGCCGAACTCCAATTCAGCAAGGGATTGAATTTAACCAATTGATGCTCGGCAGTGGAAAATGCGGTGTCAATTTGCACTTCAGGAACCGCTTGCCGGGTATCCAGGCTTTGATCTTTGCGTTGTCCGGTAATCCAGGCATCTACATGCGCCAGCTTGCGCTTTAACGGCTCTACCTTGCGAATACCGCAGCATTCCTGGTGCCCGTCTACATAAAAACTGAACAGGCCTTTGTTTTTAACAAAACTGTCCAATACGTCTCTGTCTGGAGTTAATAATTCAATATCAATTTGATAATGTTTCCTGACTTTTTCGATAAACCGATAAGTTTCAGGATGCAAACGTCCGGTATCCAAGGAAAAAACCTGTATGTCTTTTCTAATAGCTAAGGCCATATCAATCAGAACGACATCTTCTGCCCCGCTGAAAGAAATAGCGATATTATCGAACAGCTCCAACGCTCTTTTTAATATGACGCGCGGACTTTTATGATCCAGTTCGGCTTGTAATTGCTCTATGTTAAATCTAGTCATGATGTTTTCCTTAATGCTACGCCGTTCAGCTTTGAACAGCTGACCAGAGTCGGCTTAAAACTCGATTGTGTTCTAATTAAATTACGCTTGCAAAAAATACTGCCTCAAGAACTCATCAAACGGTAATTGATCTTTATTTTCTATTTCTTGCTGTTTAACAAGCGACTCTGCGGCCATTTTATTAAACAGCCGGGTATTACCTTCATCCAGTTTATTCAATTTAAAATAATGTTCGTGTTCGGCAGAAGTACTTAATGCGAAACGGGAAAACGGCTGATGAAGCTGTGTCATCTGCTCCAGCATACGTGCCGACGGGGTTAAGTCGGGATTTTCGACTAATCGCATCTGTTTTGCTAACGCTGAACTATAAGGTTTATCGGCATCATCTTGATCAAGTATGGAACACACCGATTGCATTGATTCCAGGATTCTAATCGCCCATTCCTTCAACGGTATTTTTTGTTGCACTAATTTCAGTACCAACCCCGGCTTTCTGCCGTAATGGGCAACGGCCAATTGATTGTCGTTGTTAACCTGATGCTCCTGCTCTGACGTTTTCGGACTATCCTGCAACAAACAGGTGAGCAACAGTGCCTCTATAAAACGAGCTTTCTCTTCATCAATGCCGATAGGATTAAACACATCCAGATCCAAGGAGCGCATTTCAACGTATTTCACTCCCCGACGCTTAAGTGCTAAGGTTGGTTTTTCACCGGATTCGGTAATTTGCTTGGGCCTGATTGTGCTGTAGAACTCGTTTGCAATCTGCAAAATGTTACCGCTCAATTGACGGTATTCGCCATCGACCTGAGTACCGATCTTTTCATACTCGGGATAAGGGGTGTGAATAGCCGCACTCAAGCTACTGACGTAGCCCTCTATGGAGTTATAGTCAATCTTCAAGTTAGCTTGATTTTTACTTTTGTAACCGATGTCACTCATCCGTAACGACGTCGCATAAGGGTGAAAAAGCGTACCGCAATCGAACTCTTCAAATTGCGACATTAATTCCGGGCGACTTTTAAAAAAATTTTTGCAAATGGCTGGCGATGCTCCGAATAAATACAGAATTAACCAGCCCATGCGCTGAAAGTTCCGGATTAATCCGAAGTAGGCGTCAGCCTTAAACGCTTCCAGACTCAACTCGCTATTTTCTTGTTGGTGCAAAACCGGCCACAGCGCTTCAGGCACCGAATAATTAAAATGGATACCGGCAATAGACTGCATAGTCCTGCCGTAGCGATGCCATAAACCATGCCGGTAAACATGCTTCATCCTTCCTATATTTGACGATCCGTATTCGGCAATGGGAATACTATCGTCACCGTCTATACCGCAGGGCATACTGGCGCCCAGCAGCATTTCATTATCCAGGTGCTCATAAACAAACTGATGTATGTTACGCAAATTACCCAGCGAATCTTTTATATCGGCAAAAGGCGGGGTAATCAATTCGATCAGCGCTTCGGAGTAATCGGTGGTGATGTACGGATGGGTCAACGCAGAACCCAATGCTTTGGGATGCGGTGTTTGGGCAATGAACCCGTCCCGGGCTATCCGCAGGCTTTCTTTTTCTATTCCTTTAAGTCCTCCGCAAAGCAATTGCTGGCGGCCGTTTGCGTTCAGTTGATCCAAACGTGTTGAAAGCGCGTTATTCAAATTAGTCATAGAATGGGTACATGCCCTGTAGTCCTTGTATTTTTGGCATTATAAAGGGTTTAACTGTTTGAAGAAATATTATCGCAGATACGAACCGGTTTTGATTGAACCTCCCTAGTTCTCTCAAATAATCGGAAGACTATTGGCTTATTACCAACAAAGGTAAGCTATTGCATCTATAATCTTTAGGTATTTAATTTCGGATAAACCCTCAGGGAGATCGTTATGTTTGAATCGGCAGAGCTTGGGCACAAAATAGACAAAGCCACCTACGATATAGAAGTACCTAAGCTACGCGAGGCATTGCTGGAGGCACAGGTGGACTTGGCAAAATCATCCAAATTTCCGGTTATTATTTTGGTCGGCGGCCTTGATGGTGCCGGACGGGGAGAGACCGTCAACTTACTCAACGAGTGGATGGATCCGCGTTTTATTCAAACTCACGGAATGGGTGAGCCGTCTGATGAAGAACTTGATAGGCCCATGATGTGGCGATTCTGGCGCGCACTTCCTCCCAAGGGCAAGATCGGCGTATTTCTCGGTTCCTGGTATACATGGCCGATACTCAATCGCGTAACCGGCCGCACCAAGACGGCTGACCTTGAC
>JADHTX010000240.1 GCA_016784875.1 Methylobacter sp. | reverse complement strand
ATTGGCGTGTGAGGTAATGCGGTCGATATTAACCTCGGTTTTCACTTCGGTCATCGGCATGTCGGTATTAGGCGCATTTTCCAGTCTGTCTTTGCTGTCCCTGGTCAAATGCGCGTCGCGGACTATCAGTCGGGTCGGTTCTTTGGTGGTTTCTGCGGCGGAAACGCCAAACAGTCGACCTAAGTCGGTTGCCGGATTTTTACCGGCATCGGCTTTTTCGGTCTTTTCATCGTAAGAAAAGCCGCCTTCCCCGGTTTTTTGTTCCTTCCCTCTGGCCCGTTCCAATAACGAACGCATTTTTCCGCGTATCGATGATCCAGGAATATACGGCTCATTGGTCAAAGGATTGCGGACTACCACTTTATCTGAGCCGCCTATAGACATGCCGACCGAACTACCGCCAATGTGCAAACCGGTTAAAGCGGTAATGGTGCCGCGAATAAAAATTTTCTTGCTGATTTTTGGGGCTTGGTTCATTTCGTTCATGGTCATTTCCTTATTTGCCGCCGTGGGCTTTGTGATAGGCAAGAATGGCTTCAAAGAAGTTGCAAAAGCGTTTGAATGTTTCCCGATTTTCAAGCTCGACGGCATCGATTGCATCGCCTAAGGCTTTTTCCAGTTTCTCAAAGGATGGCTTCTTTTTGTTATCCGCCCGGCCTTTGGCATAAGCCAACTTGGGTTTAAGCAGTACCAGTTGCCGATAAGCTGTACTGTCGAATTCTCTTTGCATCTCCAGTTTCTTTACCGTCCCGTAGATATTACGGATTTGCGAGGTACTGACATCGCTATGAATTTCCTTCGCCAAATTATCAGCGTATTGCACCATTTGTTTTGCCGTGTCATCTCTCAAAATAAAACTTTTAATGTTTTCAGTCATTGTTATTGCCCCTTTTCAAAAATTCAGCCCAACGCACGGGCATTTGTAACCAATCCAAAACAGTCTGGCGATTATGGGTGACGGTGTTTTCCAGTAATTGCCGTTGTAGTTTCTGTAAATCCCGTTCAATTTCAGTGTCGCGTTGTGCCATGCGCTTAAGGTTATAAATCAGCCGCCAACGCCACTTGTTCCAGTAAATAATATCCGGCGTAGGCATTGGCAGCTGTTCTTTCAATTCGTTGGTCGCGATAACCACCTGACGCAACCGGTCTATCAATGAATGACTTTCAGTTTTTTTAGTCAATTCGCAAATATCGTCTTTAAATTGCACGGCGGCATCGAAACTTTCCCAGCCAATAGCGGTGTCCAAAAAGGTTAATGCGTCCTTATCCTTGTCGCCGCGCTTTAACTGTTTGGCTTGCGCTTCCGCTTCGCCTGCCGCTTGGGCTGTTTTGGAAATAGGATATTTGCCTGTTGCCAGGGCAATACCGCCCGACAGGGTGAAATTGTCGTTATCGGCACAGTAACGCTTAAATTCATCACGGATTTTTTTGGCTAACACAGGTAATTCGTGCCAACTGCCGATAATAAAAACGTCATCGCCACCGGCATAAATAATCTGACAAAGCGGAAATTCCATTAGCAATGTTGCTAAGTAGCCTGCAAAGAACAGGTGCAATTGTCGTGATAGCGTTGCGACTCGCGATAAAGAACCCATTGTTTCTGTGCCTGCTGCGGCGGTTTTAAAACTCAAGCCGCGAATAAAAATCTCACCCAGGTTATCGACATCCATACGCAACACGCCCATGCGCTTGATATTTGTTGCCTGCTCGGCAAAGTGATCAAACTCATAATTGCCGCTGGTTTTCTCCCTTTGCCATTTGCCGACAAACCGAAAGCCGGTGGAATAGCCTTGTTGGTTGCCATTAGGCGGATCGATGATGTTCAGGCTTTCCAGATGGCAGTCATGCAAAACAATTTGTGGGTCAAATTTGGGCGGTTTTTTCAAGAAATACAATGTGCAGTCTGTTCCGCATAAATCGATACGATGCTTATAATCCGACTTTGGGATATTAACGAGTTTGCGGTCTTCGCCCCAAACCCAAAACAAATAATGAGTGTCCGCTAAAGCCCTACCCATGTCGCGAAGGTCTTTGCACTGGCAGCAAATTCTAAAGGTTGCGCCTTCGTCATCCTCTTCTTGTTGAATATCGGCAAGCGCATCGTCTCGGTTGCAAACCTGACATGCGCCGACCTCATGCAAGGCTTCCGGCTCAAAACAGCTTCTGTCTTCAGCAACTTGAGCGGCAAAAGGTTGCAGGCGATTTCTCATCAAGTCTTCGTTGGCCTCCTTCCAACCCCTACCCATATTGCCCTCTTTAAAATCATCGGCTTTGATTGCGGCAACTCCTATACTTAGACACATTTCTCCACGGAACTGTTGCAATAAGGCTTGGTTGATAATTCCCACCTCCTGCCTCAATGCCTCCAGTTTTGTTTCTGAAATCAATAAATAAAACTTGCCGCCTGAGGAGTAAATACGTGCCGTGGCATATAACCCTAATTTGCGAATGAGTTGTTCGGATGCGGCATCGCATAACAACTGAATAAAAAAAGACCGCCCGCGCAAGCCTTTGGCTGCGCCTTTACTGCTGATCTTATAAATGAAATTTTGAATGCCGGAAAAATCGCCGCAAACCAACCTCCATTTGGAGATTTGTTGGTCTTTAAACTCGGCTGTAGTTAAGTTTCGATTATCGACATGATAATCATACAAGCCTTCGGCAATCGCTGCGCTAATGCGCAAATGATCAAACAGGGAAATATCGGGGCGTAATACATTGGTTTCTGCTGGAACCTGACTTAAATATTTCTCCATTAATGCCAGCAAGGTTCTTACTATAGAACGCAAAGCTTGTGGGCTTTTCTGGTCAACGTTTGGAAAGTGATTAAGGTCATTCAAAAAAGCTTCAGCCATATTTTTATAGTCGTTGATTAAAGCTTCCGGTTGAGCCAACCACACTTTGTTGTTGCCCTTATTTACTTCCGTCATATCCCACTGGCTGGCTGTCTTGGGATAAATCGATTCAGTCTCCAAACTTAGTGCGGTCAAAGGCAAAAAGTGAGTAGGCTCTTTGATGTGGTTATTTAAGGTAATCCTACTCAGTAACGATTCCAAGCGGGTTCTTTTATGAATACCTTGGTCGTGAAAACTACCTTGTTCCCGTTCCGCTGTGGCAAAACTGTCGGCGGCTTGCACTATTTTTTTTAAATAGTACTCTTTGTCGGCTGCAAAGGTGTGATGACAGGATGCCAGTTCAACCCAATGCTGCCCTGGGTTTTGCAGTGCGGACAGTTTCATAACAGATACTTTTTCCTGCAATGCCTCGCAAAAACCAAGAGTTCTTAACGCATGAAAAAAACCTAATGGCCCATTTTCATTGGTTTTGCAATATTGCTGTCTTTTATCCTCGTTTTGACAATGTTCACCCAAAATTTCGGCACGTTCAAAAAATTTACCAATATCGTGTAGCAAGCTGCCAAAAACAACGTGATCATGTTCAGTCATGAATATTTTCCTAAGTGTGTGAATGGTGTGTTGCCGTTAACTCAAGGAAAATGGCACGCCCTACCTTTGCAGTCATTGCATTAACTCCAATTCATACAACCCCAAGCCAAAACTCGTCTTCCCGCCTACTCCAACCCATTGCCCTAATGCCAGCCACGGGATAAACGGCGCAAGCTCTCCTTTGTATACGGTTTCCCCAAGCAAACCGCCGAACGGCATGGTGCTGTGGCTGCGTTGCGAGTGCCGCTCCCAGTCTTGCCATGCTAAGGTGCTGTGCTCGATTTGCACGGTTTCGGCCAGATTGAGCAAGCGCTGTTTTTGTTCCGGGGCGATGGCTATGCCCTCGCCATACAAGGTCGCCAGGGCATTGATGCGGCCTAATAAACGATTCAGAAATAGACTAAATGGCGGCGCTGTGTCGAGTAATTGGTTACCTGCTTTTAAGCGTAACCGGGTGCTGTGGTTGATACGGATGCCTGGCTGAAAATGGGGCGTTCCGGTGAAAAACTGCTCGGCATTCATGGTTTGGGCTTGGGCTAACCACTGGCGGTTTTGATAAATCGTCCTGGCCCCGCCCGAGGTCAGTTGCGAAATGTTGTCGACGCTAAACCGGGCGCGCTGTTTACCTAAGCCCATAAACTCGCCCAAATGCTCCAGCGCGGCAAATACGATCAGGAAATAATCAATGGCTGAACCGTACAGGACGATACCAAAGTTAAGCGTGTCGCCTGCGCTGTAATGGGTTTTTTCATCCGCTGGGGGAATCAATACGTAAGGCCGGGGCGGCGCTTGTTGCGCGTCGCTCCAGTGGACCGGCGGCGTCGGGTTGTAAAAATAATCCCGGAAATGGGTGCCGATTCGCGCCAGCGCTTGTCCGAAGGCGCCATGAAAACTTGAACCTTTATAGACGGGTAATTCGGTGGCTTCGGTAAGGCAAAGCTGAAATTCAAAGCAGGCTAAACGAAACGCCTGGAGATTATTGCGTTGTGCCGATGGTGGGTTTTCAGTGAAAACATTGGCATCATTTGCTTGGGTATGAGTGGTCAAAAAACACCTTAACGATATTGTTGGAAACGGTATTAATGCGCTTACGTTCCGTGTATAGGCAAAAAAACACCCGTTGGCATTAATACGCTATGGGCTTTTTGAAAAGACGAAGAAGGTAAAATATTAACGGACTAACGTTGATACTAACTCAACCGCCTTCATGCGCCAAGGAAAAATATCCAGCACTTTCGGCTCTTGCTGTTCTAATGGATGATTGTTGTTCTTGATGCTGTGGGTTCTCTAGCGGAAAAACGTGTTCCTGTTTTCCCGCTTTTAAGAGTCGTTGAGCTACGGATGAGCGCGGATTTGAACAGCCGGACAACGGGTGATCTAAATCCATTTCGGCAGCTTTCGGGTGAAGCGCAGGCTTCATAAAAAAGAATATTCTAACTGCGTTTATCGGTGTAAATCTGCGGCTAACTGATTTTTTAACTTTATAGCTTCAGTTGTTCCGAGAAAAAGTCGAAATCGGCGACTGCTCTATAAGGCAAGATACCCAGCAAGGGCGTATCCAGAGCGGTTTGTATGGTGAATATATTCTCATCCCTGCATAACAAATTCGGGTCTGTGCAGACGGCTATCCAACCGGCGCAATTTGCGCCTGTTTGCTTTATCGCCTGATAAGTCAGCCTTGCATGGTTGATGCAACCCAATCTGATAGCGACGATCATAATGACCGGCAATGCCAGCGCGGTTGCCAAGTCGCTATTCGCTTGCCGCTCGTTTAGCGGGCTATACCAACCTCCTGCGCCTTCTACGACGACGATGTCGGCTAGCGCTTTCAATCGCTCGAATTTGGCAACTAAGCGGTCGAGTTTTACCGGATTATTTACGCCCGCAATATGAGGGGAAACCGGCAATTGGTAGGCATAAGGATTAATCAAGTCGTAATCGATCTGCAATGAGGCGTTTTCCTGTATCAGCAATGCATCTTCATTTTTCAGCTGTCCGTCCTGCATGACGCAACCTGAGGCGACCGGCTTCATGCCGACGACGGATTTGCCTTGCTTTTTGAAGTAATGCATCAGTGCAATCGTTGCCCAGGTTTTACCGGCGTTGGTATCGGTGCCGGTGACAAAGTAATGTTTTTCCATTAGCTGGCCGTAACCATAATGACTTCGAAGGTTGCGGGAATTCTGCCGCCGATTCGATGCCGCTCATAAGCGGCTATCATGCGCTGTAGGGCTGTTTTGCCGGTGACGCTTTTATTTCGTCCCGCTATCATGTTATGCGCGCCGATATGTTTTAGCTCTTTCAT
>JADHTX010000239.1 GCA_016784875.1 Methylobacter sp. | reverse complement strand
AGGCAAACGAACAATCCCAACCTTCTTTTAACGCTTCGATGGTAATGATGTATTTGATTGGGCAGGTTGGAGAAAACAGATTCAAACCATCCAATTCACGTTGCTTGCCGGTAGCTATGGCTATTTCCCGCTCATCGGCATGCAGTTGCTCAATTAAATGCGTTTTCAGCACCTCAACCGGCACTTCGCCGTTTTTAGCATCGGCCTGAAACAACACAATAGGCCGCACAAAATCGCTTTCTTTTTGGGCTTCCAACGCCAGTTTTTTACCGGTTAGCACCGCATCGCGCACGGCGGCTTGCCAATCCTTGTGCTCGGTCAACACAATCGGCAGCTTAATCATATTTTCGGCTTTTAATTCCGAAGCCGAACAGCGGTAAAGGATATTTGAGGCTGACGTAAGGCTGCTGTCCGGGGTTGCGGTGAACTCCACGATACAAGCCGGATGCAATCGTTTTAAGGTATCAAAGGTCAGCTTCGTCCGGGCGTTATGCGCCTCGTCCATAATCACCAACGGTTGATGCAAAGCCAGCAAATTAGCGAACGAGGCTTTGATCTTGCCTATGTCCTCGCGCCGCAAACCGTTCTCTTGTAAATCCTTTTCGCTGATTCGTTCTAACCGATACTCAGGGTCGGTAATACCGACAAAATGCGGTTCAAAGTCTTCATGATGCACATACACTTTGCGTCCGCTGGTATCTTCCACCCGCAACGCGGCCAAGGTGCCAACGATAACCAAGGTCTTACGGCCTATATCTTGGCGGCGAATCTGGGTAACCTCGCCGACATCAAACACCCGTAAACGATCCAGGCCGAATTCGTTTTCCAGCGCCTGCCGATACGGATGTCCCACGGTTTTCAACGCTTCCAGAGTTTGTTCGCGGATAGTATTGGTCGGCACCAGCCATAACACCACCGGATAATCCTGTTCCAGATAGGCTTTTTGCACCACACTGACGGCGTAAGAAGCCAGCACCGTTTTGCCGCCGCCGGTCGGCAAACGCATACAAACATAAGGCATTTCGCCAAAATCATAATGACGATAAGGAATCGGCGGCAATTGCTGTTCGAGATAGCTTTGCTTAAACGCCTCGTCAACCGTGCCGCTGCGGGCTTCGGTTAAGAAATGCGACAAGGCGGCCAAGGCGCGGGTTTGATAGTCTTTTAATTGGAACATTCTTTACCTGGATTCAGTGGCGTTTCAAAGATAGAGCAGCTTTGCGGAAAACGTCATTCCGGCAGAGCCTGCCCCGGTCAGGGATTGCCGGGGGATTGCCGGAATCCAATCTCCAGGGAAGGCTTATAGCAGACCATGCCATAAATCCGCCCAAGCTGAGTTTCGCTGCCCAATAAGGCTAATTTTCGCCTTTCGAGACCATTTTTTGATCTGTTTTTCCCGCAAAATGGCACTTTCCATTTGTTCATGCAATTCATACCACACTAGACTATGGATGTTATACCGCTTGGTAAACCCATCAACCTGGTTGTTTCGATGTTGGTAGACTCGTTTAATCAAATCCGAAGTAACTCCAACATAGAGAGTACCGTTATAACCACTGGCAAGAAGATAAACGCAAGGCTGTTTTTCCATATCGACTCCTGTTACATCCCTGTATTTTGGATTCCGGCAATCCCTGCCGGAATGACGGTGTGCAAAGAACTGGAATTAAACATCACACCGACCTCACATCATAAGGAATTTGCTTAAACACGATATTTTCCGCTTCCAAACGCGGTTTACCAAAACGGCTGGCTTCGCCGTAAATGATTTTGCGCCCGTTATGCTTCGGCAAGCTGTCCAGCACGGCTTGAGTGAGGACATTGCCGCTTTGCGGCCTGCGGTCACCGAGAATGCCGTTATACAGCAGGTAATAGGCGGTATCGTTATGAATGCCCAGCAGCGGCGAATCGGCGCAATTTGCCAACGGTACGCGGGTTTCACAAAACCAGATATGAGCGGCCAAAGCGGCAAAACGCACGTTATGATGGATAGAGCCGTATTCATCGAAAATCGTCTCGCCCAAGCGGAAATAATGGAAGCCGCCGCCACCTTGCCAGTTGACCGCCTTGGAAATTCCGCCCTGTTCGCCTTCGATGACTTTTTTCAAGCGCGGCTGGCAGTGGGTTTGTGCATGGTCGCCCATTTCTATGCCGATGTAACGGCGGTTCATTTTGTGGGCTACTGCGGCGGTTGTGCCTGAGCCTAAGAAGCTGTCTAGTATGAGGTCGTTGGGATTGGTGGCAATTTCAAGTATCCGCTGAATCAAACTTTCTGGCTTAGGTGTAGCAAAAGGATCGGTTTCATTGAACGAAATAACTTCTCGCTTGGCGGCTTGATTGTTACCAACATCATCATTTCTCCAAACGGTTGTCGGTACGGTTCCTTCTCTCACTCTATCAGCAAATTTTTTGAGTCGTGGCACCGGATTTTTGCCGTTCTTTCCCCACCAGAGAAGATTATCGGCAACATTTCTCTCGTGTGAGTTTCTGTCGAAAGCCCAAACTCTAATTGGATTTGGCCAGACTTCTTCACCTGTATTTGGATTTACAATCGGGTAGTATAGATTTGGTCTTTCATCCTTTGATTTTGCACATGTGTAATCTGCCGAACTCCACGTCCCTCTGGGATCGTTATCAGGATTTTTGAAATTCTTTTCTTGTTTTTGACTCCGCGCCAATAGATTAGGCCGCCATATTTCTTTATTTTTTGAGAATGCAAGAATATGGTCGTGGTTTAAGCTTAACCACTTAGCATCATTTTGAGGCGAGAATTTTTTTTCCCACATTACATTCGCCACAAAATTCTTCCGCCCAAACACCTCATCCATCATCACCTTCAAATAATGCGCCTCGTTGTCGTCGATGGATACCCAGATACTGCCGTCCTCAGTCAGCAATTCCCGAAGCAGTTCCAAACGTGGATACATTAGGCTCAACCACAAGGAATGCTCCAGGTTGTCGTCGTAATGACTGAACGCCGAACGCGTGTTATAAGGCGGATCAATATAAATGCACTTCACCTTACCGGCATACAGCGGCAACAACGCCTTCAAAGCTTGCAGATTATCGCCTTGTATCAGCATGTTTTCCGTGTTGCTATTGCCAGCGCCAAGTTCCGGCACGGCCTCCAGCAAGCGATAAGGCACTTTCTGCACGGTGCGCACAGCATCCGATTTGTTCAACCAGTCGAGTAGGGGCATGGCTTGGGATTAGTCCTTTAATTTGATTGTGTGTAGTGGCTATTGACGACTATAACGATAAAGCAAAGTTGCCAGCGGCATATTGGCTGAGCAGGTCGTAAATCATGATGCTTTTAACATTAAATGCGTTGCCTGCATCCGGGATCAGCACACGTTTTTTTAGATTCCGGCTTGCTGGCTTCGTGAGTTACAACAATAAAGCCATGAGCCTTGGCTGCGGCAATCAAAAAAGCATCGGCTTTATCAGACCTTGCAAATTCATCTTTAGCTTGCTGGCGATAGTGATTATTGGAAACATTCCACTGCATAACTTGCCGGTAGGCTTGCATAACTGCAATGTCATGTTTGTCGGCTATAAAAAAACCTTCTGGCAAGTCATCAGCCCAAAGTCGAACCGGGTCGTCTTCATCGCCATCGTTAATTTCTTGGCGCACCTTATCGATGCTAAATACTAATCCTGCGTGATGGGCTTCGTTTAGCCATTGCCAGAATCCCTGGCAAAATCCAAAGCGGTAATGAAAGTTTTTGGCTTGAATAAAAACATTGGCATCAATCAGGTATCTTGAATTTAAATTCATCGAACCGCCAGACGTTTGCTAAGTTCCATAACTGTATCAGGCCGCACATTAAGCAAACTCGCCGCCTCGCGTAGCATCATGCCTCCACTCATCGCAGTGGACACAATGGCGCGTGTTAGCCGCTTGCTGTTTCTGAGTGGGTAGCTTCTGTAAGGACTGCCACCATCGGAAATTTTCTTCTTGTTGCTGGCATCGCTAATCGCTTGGTAAGTCGGCCAGTCAATTTTGCCCAGATCATAGGCGCGTCGGGCTATAACCAGTCTGCTGACTTTGAAAGCTTTGCTGAGTGTATCAAATTTAGATTCTGTGGCTTGCTCCCAAGCATCAAGGAACTGTGTTTTAGGTGTGAGTAATTCTGCTGCTACGCGATTGCAAAAGATTTCCACGTTGTTGCCGGATTTTTGCTGATTTGCCGGTAGGTCGGAAACACCGCTTTCACCTAGCCAGATATGGGCAATTTCGTGTGCCAAGGTAAATATCCAGGCTGCTTCGCTATCCTTGCCATTAATAAAAATAACCGGTGCCAACGGATCGGCAATGGCAAAACCTCTAAATTCACTGACGGATAAACCGCGCTTTGTATTGCTTTTTACGATACCGCTTTTAAAAACCAATATGCCAATGCTTTCAGCTTTTGCGCTGAACAAGGTAAAAAAATCACTGTAATTTTTGCATTGTTTGCGCTCTTGGTCGGTTATGCCTAGTGTCTGCTGAATGCCGGCGGCTACTTGTTCTGCCGGTAAATTGGCTTTGGATGGGTATTTACCGACAAAATCGAGCTGTTGCGCACCTTGCTCCTGCAAATATTCCTGATACCATTGTTGTTTGCGCAACACATCGTCCAGCACGTCGAAAAAATCGATGCTCAAGGGTTCGTGATTGGGTAACTGCCTAAGGTCGGGAATTCTGCGTTGTGCGGTAACTGGCGGGGTATCAAGAAAAAAATAGCCAAAAGGAATATGTGTTTTTTTGGCTAGCTTTTCGGCTTGAGCTACGGATAGTTTTCCCGCCGCAAAGTCGTCGTGTTTGCTTGGCGTTCCCAATAAATCCACAAGCGCATCAAGGCTAAGGCCGCGTTGTTCAGCGACCCACCGTAAGATGTTTGGGGAGATTTGCAGGGTTTCCATTGCATTCAATTCGATCATTGGTTTGCTTGAGTTTATTATAGAGGGGTTTGGTTGATTAACCAAAACTATGCCGATAGCGGACAGTCCAGAACAACCTTACTGATCACAATATTGAATTAGTGGTTTCCTTTGCCGATAGCCAAATCTGAATTTTGAACTTCGGGTAGGGTTGTAAACAGCATGGATTAATCATGCTTAAACTCCAATTTGGGAATTTTGGTCAGCCATTGCTTTAACAACAGCCCTAGCAAAATCATCAACATTTTGATTCGCAGAAGAACGGGGGATTTTTAATTGCTGAAAAATCTCCCCCTGCCGGTGTTGTTGTACATGACCATAGCTATATAAAGTCGTTAAAACATCCTCATGGCCTAAATTCTGGCTCCAAGATTTAAACTCTTCTGGGGTTAGGCAAAGTTTTTGACCCAGCGTCACTATCGTGTTGCGGAAGCTATGCGGATTAAAATAAGGCAAATCAGCCGATTCAAACGCCTCTTTAAAAATGGCGCGGATCGGTGAAGCAGTACTCCAATGCTCCCGTTTAAAGCCGGATGCTTTAAAAATTCTATCTTCACCTGAAATCACCTGGGTTTTAGGAAATAAAGGATCATCATTGCCCCAAAGTAGTTCTTCTTTAAGATAGAGTACCCAATCGCTAACAATTTGCTGCACCTCATCCCCGACTGGGAAGAAAAAAGTCGTAAAGGTCTTGCTAAACTTGGTATTCACCTCCCTAGCGTCCTGGAACACACTATTTCCAATAATATCGATATGTTTTAATTTCATCGAAGCAATGGCGCTGTCTCTAGCCCCGGTTAAGAGGGTAAAAGCAATCAGGCTACGATTTCGTT
>JADHTX010000238.1 GCA_016784875.1 Methylobacter sp. | reverse complement strand
CATTGGCTGGCATTATATTACCCTTTGAATCGTATATGAAAAAATATATTAACGTTAATATTGTAAATAAAAAAATAGAGAAAATATATTAGTGCAAGTGCTTAGTTAATGTAGGTATACGGATTGGTAATCGATAAAATAAATCAAATGTATTGTTTGGAATATGGTCAAATACAGAGTGACTTATCTGCGTTTATTTTTTCTATTTGCTATAGCTAATTTTTTTAAAGGAATTGATTATGCCTACTCAACTTGAAGTATTGATGGATAAAATGAAGGTTTTGGAAGATGAGCTGATTGAAGAATTGCAAAAACATCAGGAAGAATTTTCTTATAAAATCATTCAACAACGGGTGCTTTTTGAAGATAATATTATTTCCAAGCATAAGGAATATGCTAAACAAGTATTAACTTACATAAATGATGCCAAATTAAAGCATATTCTCACTACGCCCCTTATATGGATTTGCATCTTCCCTGTTGTATTAATGGATATAACAATTAGCCTGTATCAGGCCGTCTGTTTTCCAGTCTATGGCATTCCAAAAGTGAAACGTCAAGATTATATTGTTTTCGACAGGCAATACCTCAATTATCTTAATTTGATAGAAAAAATCAATTGCGGCTATTGCAGTTACGTTAATGGCTTGTTTGGCTACTTGCAGGAAATAGCCGGACGTACGGAGCAATTTTGGTGCCCTATTAAACATGCTAAGCGTATTAGAAACCTACACAGCCGTTATCAGAGATTTATCGATTACGGTGATGCCAAAGCTTATCGGGCTAGCATTGAAGATATCCGGCATGACTTTAAAGATTTGGAGTAAAGATAAAGCCATGCCGGTTAAGGCGTGGCGGCTTATGTAGGATATTAGGGGTAAATAATGTTGGCTTTGCCGAACAAGATCGTCTTTTTCCTCAATATAGTGAATTCCTACTTTCGGAAATAGTCGGGCGGTTCCCGTGCTTTACAAGTCATGGGTTTTAATCATGACTTGTCGCGTTAAAGGCAATACCTATCTAATATCGCGATTTGTCTGCAAGCTGAAATAAAAGCGCAATTATTTAATAAGAAAATCCCGCATCATACCCATGTCCTCGTGTTCCAGATTATGGCAGTGGTACATGAACAGGCCTTTAAAATCGTTGAACGGCTTTAAGATCGTGACTTTCTCGCCGGGCATGACCAGCACGGTATCTTTCCAGCCGTTTTGTATAAACCCTGAGGAAACGGTGGCATAGAGTCCGCTAGAACGCGTGTTCACTTCCCGTTTGACGATCTGAAACTGTTCTCCATGTAAGTGCATCGGATGCGGCATGTTCATCATGCTATGCATGCCGCCCTCATAACCGTTATCGAATTCGATTAATTGCAGGCTGTTAATAGGAATAATTTCATCCGGCTGAATGTCGTTCATTTTATAAGAACGGCCGTTAAGCAGGGCGGACATATGCCGCATGGATAAGGCGATGGTTTTGGGATTGCCTGCATTTGCCGCATTGTCGATATGCAGTGCAGTGATCGGGGTAAGCGTTTTAGGCAAGGTGTGGTTGCCTTGTTCTTTTTTGGCGACCCGGATTTTTAAGATTGGGTAGTCCGATCCTGAAGGTAAGGCGCTGACTGACATCATTCCGCCTCCCATCATGCCTCGTCCGCGTCCGCCCATCATGCCGCCACCCATCATACCCATGCCGCCATGCGTGGTGGCATTGAATTGAAGGCTGCGCAAGGTCAGTTCGGAGCCTAGCGATCGTTCGCTAAAGTCCATCCATAATTCCAGCCTTTCGCCGGGAGCCAGCATTACGTAAGCGTGTTGCTCGGGGCGTTCCAGTAAACCGCCGTCAACGCCTATGACGGTAAGAGGTGTACCATCATCCCAGGCGAGCTTATAAATACGGGAATTGGAGCCGTTTAAAAAGCGGAGTCGATAAGCGCGTGTCGCCACCGGCAATACAAAATCAGGCCGACCGTTAACCAGAATCTGTTCTCCCAGAAACCCCCTCATGCGCTGCATCATGTGCGCCGAATAAGCCAGTTGGTTTTGGTTGTCAAAACTGCGGTCTTGAATGACTAATGCCACATCCTGATCGCCGCTAGGTAAATTCAGCGCCTGTTCCTGGTCATCGCTGACAATAAACAGACCTGCCAAGCCGGAATAAACCTGTCTGGCGGTGACGCTGTGAGTATGGGCGTGATACCAATAGGTACCTGCCCGGTTCATTATTTCGAATTCATAGATATAGGTTTCGCCGTGGTTGACGGCATACATGGGATTACCGTCCATGTTGGCCGGTACATGCAAGCCATGCCAATGCAGTATCGATTGTGCCGGTAAATTGTTATTAAGAATCAGCCTGACCTTTTGGCCTTTCTTTAAGCGCAGGGTAGGGGCAAGATAGGTGCCTTCGTTATTATCAAGTACTTCGGAAGAGCCGGTGATGACCTTGCCGGTGATTTTCCAGACATGGGTTTTATTGCCGCTTAAAATAGAGACATCAGCCGTGTTCTGAGTTAGTTCAATCTCAACGTCAGGCAAAAAATCGGCAGACGGTGCGTTGACCCTGACAAAACCGTTAGTCGTCTGCGCCCAGCTTGGGTAAGTGAATGCTCCAGCGATACCGAGAGCGGTATATTTTAATAGTTTACGGCGCTGCAAGTTGGTTGTTGCTTTCATCTGGACTTACCTCGATTGAATAGATATTAGCAGATTGTAATATACTAGTTTGTACCATATTTTTTGCAATGTGTGTTAATCGGGATGCATGAGGATCTTGAATGTCGATTAACAAATCCTGTCATTATATTTTAGGCAGGAACAATGAATTCACCCCCAAGGTTATAGAAAACAAGGCATCGGTTAAATTAGTAGAAGCACTTAGCAGTCGGTGCTGCGAACTTCTTGAGCCGCATAATTTAGATAGTGCCTGACCGATCTGACAACGAAAAGAACGGTCTGACAATGAATAATTTTCCGAAAAATGCGTTCGGGTAGGCAAAAGAATCCCAATAAATAATGAGATGGCGGTTGAAAATCGCTTTTTCGGTCAAGCACTAATTAGTTGCAGGCAACTCCTTCAGAATCAGGTTAAAATGTCTGTATGGTTTCATTGAAGTTACAATTGCCCAAAACCATCAATGAAGATAGCGCACCGCTAATGGATATGTTGTTGGCATGGTTTGCGTGGCTGAAAAAATGATAGGCACGCTGGAGCAGGGAATACTTAATCTAAAGGGCGAAAAAACCAGTAAAATAGACAAGAGAGCCCTGTCGAGGGCGGTGTGAGAATAGCGATGGCGATAACTGCGACTCCTCAAAAAAGAAACAAGGTCCTAATTGCAGTAAAACCGGACATCCTAAGATAGATGCCATGGTCGACATTCAACCCGACAATATACCGACAGGTTTAAATAAGCGCGTTATTAGTCAGGTGGGATTTAACATTTTTCCTAAACCCGAACACTAATGAAAAGTACGTAGGAGCAGCCGCACAATGACTATCGAATTCTTGATTAACTTTACGACGCAGTTTCTTGGAATCGGTGCCGCATTTTTTCTTGCCTATCGGTCCTTCCAAAAACGCCGAATTCAGTTAGGCGCTGAGCCGACGCTACCCCAATACTTTATTCGCAGAAGCACCTATTGGATAGGGATTGTATCGTACTGCACTTTCATGGCTGTACTTTATTGGTTGCTTATTTGGCTGTGGCTGCCCTTGGAGCCGCTTGTGACGCTCATCGTGAAGAATCTCCGTTCAGGGGAGTTAGTAAATCTTCTGAATGGCTTGGATGGAAAGACAATCATACCTTTGATTGTCGCCGGGTTGTTTCTTTTTTTAATTGCCTGGGAAAGCAGGTTTAATCCTTTGCTTATATTGCGGGACAGTATCCATGATGCTTTCGCAATTCCGACAAAAGCGGTAGAGGTCTATAACGCCCTCATTACATCAAGATTGTCGGCAGTCGACGATGGTTTAAAAGCACAAATAGGCAATCGCCTGCTGGTACCCAGTATTGACCCCGGTGATTTCGAAAAATCCAGTGCTACAATCGAGTATAAATGGGCCCATAATTGCCTTCTTTTTGACCAGATACAGAACTACGCCAACCAATCGTCCTTTCGTCGCCTTTTCAACGAACCGTCTCTGAAATGGGGGGAAATCTGTATCTCCTACAATGCAATGTCGGAAAAAGTTGCGGTCTGGAAAGAAGCGGAACCGCACTATACCAAGACGGTCAAATTGCTAAAGGATCTGGATCACCTTACCGGTTTGCTCTGTCGCTTACTCGCCTCTCTGGTCGTGTTCGGAAGCGCAAGCGAGAATGATATATGGGCAACCGTGAAGCAGCTCGGCGGCAATATTCACGAGGCTCGTCTGAAACACACCTATAAATATGTTTTGCTCTTTACCGCTGCGACTGCTATCGGTGTCATGTTGGGTCGAGAAATTTCGGTTTCTTTACACAATGCTTTTCTGTTTCCCGATAAACCCTTGGCTCACTTTGATTACGCTACGCTAAGGTGGGTTGCCTACTCCATTCCGATTTATGTTCTTCCGATAGCGCTAGTCTTTATTTTACGGGCGTTTGCCTTCAGGCATCAACGGGGGCAATCCGATCGATACTATGGGTTTTATATGGCAGTGATGATTATGGGATTCATTGTCAGCACTACGATATCGGCGCTTATTCTTGAGTTAACTTACTACAAAGATAGTTTCATGTTTCTGGAAAGCTCCATACAACATATGCGTTGGGGAATTCTGCCTGCGCTCATGTGTGGTTTTGTGGCTTATCGTATGGACACGCCAGTGAGCGAATCGGAAACTCTAGGTAAACTCATTATGGCCGCAGCCTTGCGTTTTCTCGGGTGGGGAATGATTGCCGTCATTATCATGCTTTATGTTACCGGCGATATGACCATCCCGGAGTCGAATTTGCGTTTCACCCTTGTTGGTACGGCTTTTTTCGTGGTCGGTCTCTTGGGGGCGTCGGCCCGTTTTAAAACGGCGAGGTCAGATGCTTAGTTTGAGATTATATTTCTTAGATTAAATCTGGGAAGAGTGTTTTATCGATATTATTCGCCCCAAGCAGGTATATAGCCGCAAGGTGCTGTTATGGTAGTTGTCTAGCATGAGAGTTGCTGTTTTTCGGCAAGGACAGATAGAATGATGCTTAAATTACAAGTGTTGGGGAGTGGTGTTTTTTTGATCGTAAGAGAGTATTATCTTATTTCACCTTAAAAATAATAATATACATATAAGTATGAGGAGGGGGTCATGGGTACCGTTACTGAGCTGTTTGTAATTATGATTATCGTTGCGACGTTTGCGTTTCTGCCGCTAGGTTATTTTATTTACAAGTTTACGCAAGAAGGCGGCAAGCCATTCGGTGAAATTGAACCGCATGGTGATAGTCCGTCGGTGGTGAACGATTTTGCAGAAAAAGCGATTAAATTCATTCAGGACAAGCTTGCTAAAAAGTAAATCTAAAGTTTATTGATGAAATTTCCAGGGGATATTATTCCCCTGGAAATTTCTCATATCAAATCTTCGGGAACTGGTCCTGCACCTTTGTAGGCAATATTTTACAAATCGGCACATGTTGGGCAGTTAGGGTTTTTTCGCAGTTTCATGGTATTCCATTCCATTGTTAATCCATCCAGAAGCAATAACCGTCCGGTCAACGCATCACCGATATTCATTATTAATTTCATCGCTTCCAGTGCTTGAATGCTGCCCACTATGCCGGTGAGAGGTGCTATGACGCCGTTGGTGGCACAGTTTTGCAATTCTTCGCCGTCATTATTATACAGGCAGTTATAGCATGG
>JADHTX010000237.1 GCA_016784875.1 Methylobacter sp. | reverse complement strand
ATAGCCATAATAAGCCGCGCCTCGGGCGACGGCCAGATCAAGATCCGCCCCTGTCAATAATCGGGCTTCCGGTGCTTGCTCCGCACTCAACCATGAATTTAACACTTCCATTAAGCGTTCAGCCAAGGCGTCGGCTTTTAATACGCCGCCGTTAAACAACACCGCCGTAGGATGCAAAAAACTCGCGTGTTCCGGCAGATTAATATCGCTTAACTCGTCGGTAGCGCCTTGCTGTTTGGTCAAAAACGCCGCCAAATGTCGGGTAATACCGGCATCCTGAGCATAAGGCAACCCGGCGGTTCTTAAGCCGGTACGTGCGCGACTGACCGGCTTGTCGCCGACGGCCACCTTAGGCAGAAAGCCTTCTACCAGTACGCGATTGACTTCTTCCCGGGTTAATTCGCTGCGCAAAGTGCCGCCAATCAGCGAAGAGCCTCGGCTTGCCACCACCAACGGGATATTATCCACTTCCAAATTGGTGAGGATTTTTTCTTTCGCGTCGCGGCAACTATGAGTCAAAGCCTGAATCTGCCAAGCTTCCAGGCGCTTTCCGTCTTGTTCCAGCTTGGCTTTAACGGTATAGGCTAAGGCCAAGTCCATATTATCGCCGCCCAGCAAAATATGATCGCCAACCGCCACACGGGTCAGTTCGAGATTACCCTCTTGTTGAGTAACGGCTATCAATGATAGGTCGGTAGTACCGCCGCCGACGTCTACCACCAAAATAATGTCGCCCACCTCGGCGTGTTTACGCCAGTCGCCGTGGCTTTTCTCTATCCAGCTGTATAGCGCTGCCTGCGGCTCTTCCAGCAAAATTGCCTGACTCAGGCCTACGGCGCGCGCCGCCTCTGCCGTCAGTTCACGCGCTGCAGGATCGAATGAAGCCGGCACGGTAATAACAATATCCTGCTGATCCAGCGGAGCATCGGGAAACTGGTTTTGCCAGGCATCGCACAGGTGTTGCAGGTATGCTGTCATTGCCTGAAATGGAGAGACACGTTCGACTTCGTCAGGAGCTTCGGCAGGTAAAATCGGCGCTTTGCAATCTACGCCGGTATGGCATAGCCAACTTTTGGCACTAGCCACCAGACGTATCGGGGTTTTACTGCCCAGATTACGGGCAATTTCGCCGACCAGATAATCCGGTTTTGCGGCCCAGGGTAGCGAGGTAGAATCTTCCGCCAATTCGGCTTGGTGAGCCTGATATAAAAAAGACGGCAACTGGGGTTTGTCTTCCACCGAACCGGGCGAGGTCAACTGAGGTATTGCCATGACCTGCGGCGAGAATTCCTCATCGTCGATATTGCTCAAATCGGCATAAGACAAAACGCAATGCGTAGTGCCCAAATCGATACCGACAGAAAATCGTGTTACCGAAGCCGCATCTTGCGACTGCTCAACGGCTACATTTTCATCTGCCGTATCTTCATTAGCCGTTTCCGCTTGTGAATGCTCGGACCAATCGTTCATAACTCAACCTCTGCCGGAGCAACAATAGACGCATTATGCCCTGAGGTCAGCTTGGGCAGTCTGATACCGGTCACTTGCCAACCCTTATGCACCAGAGTACCGGTAAAAGGCGCATTACCGACGATATTGCCGGTTAAGCGCACCGTCCCCGCATCAAAACCCTGTGGCAGGGTGATTTTACTGCCTTCCTGTTCGCTACGGACGGTAGACAAGGTAAAGTGTTCATTAATCGCCTTATTGCAACCTTCATGCACGACACGGGCAGCAACGCCAATATCCGCATCGCTGAACCCGGCAATATCTTCTTTAATAAAATCGATAAAACGCGCCTCTTTTTGCAACAAACCCAACAGTTGCAAAGCCGCATCGGGAGTTGCCTCTTTTAACACCACCGGTTCCGGTGCAGGGGCATGCACCAGTTTTTCAACTTCGACGATCTTCTCGACGATTTTTACCGTCGGCTCAGGAGCAGGCGCGGCAGGCGCAACAGCCGGTTTTTTCTTGCAGCGCATCAGGCCGATCAGCATCGACAGCAATACCGCGATTAAAATCAGCGCCAACACTGCCGCAGTACCCGCCAAACACACATGCCATAAATCGAATGTGGTGGGTTTCAAGGATAAATCGATTGCATAATTATTCATAACTCGAGACTCTTTTAGTTGTTATTATTGACCTGATTTTCGGGCGGCTTCAGCAAACATCATGCCTTGCAGTACATTACGGGTAGTTTGCATGCGCATCTGTTTTAAATGGCGATCGGCAACAATACCGGGAACTTTTTCAGCCAGATAAACTTCACGCATCTGCGACAAAATCGATTCGCATTGTTTCATGATCGCATCCGTCGCATGACGGCTCTCCTGCTGCTGATAAGCAGGCTTTTGCATTTCACCTGAAACACATTTTTTATATTGATACCCCGCATCCTGAATTTTCTTAATTGTGCTGTCGGACAGCGTGGTGTTATGCCATTCATTTTTGGCATCATCAGCAAAAGCCGTTGCTGCCGACAATAAAACAGTTAAGAAAAGAATCTTTTTCATGGTATTTCCCGGTATAGTTAATCAAATTCTGAGCGCTTGATTTTACGCGAACTGGTTAAAAATAAATAACCTTTGTCAGCCGTATAGCGAATGCTGGTTATTATTAAACGCCGCCACTACTGATAATGCGCCCGTTTTTTCGTCTTTCAAGGGTATCAATGATTGTCGTCGTGTTTTTTGTAGGCTTTGCGGCTAAAGTAAACCGGGAATTTCCTCGTGTTATAGTCATTACTCTCAAGCAAAACGCGGTTCAGCCCCGTCCAATCATTCCATTTATTTTTGATAAACGTTTCACCTCAACCTTAAGAGACGCCTGATGCCCCCAAAAAATCCCCCATTAAACACCGAACAGCTAGCCACATTGTTCACCCAGTTAAAACGCCTTGAAGCATCCGGGCTATCTGTTTTACAGACCCTTACGATTTTGACCCAATCCAAGACCGAACTAAAAAAACCGTTAACAACGATGCTGCAACAAATAAAATCAGGCCGTTCGGTATCGGAAGCCGGTGTTAGAGCAGGCCTATTCAATGACACGCATAAAACACTCATACATGCGGCCGAAAGCAGCGGCCAACTGACAAAGGTTTACGGTCAACTAGCCGACTACTACACAGGCTTAGCCAGCCGCATTAACAAAGTTAAATCGCGTTTATACCAGCCCGGTTTAACATTGATTATTGCGCTGTTCGTTCAACCTCTACCCGATTTGGTCGGCTCGAAAATAACCCGGCTTGATTATTTGCAATTGAGCCTGGGACGACTTGTAGTCATCGGTTTCGGCGTTTTTTTGTTGATTAAATTGCCCAACATATTGAGTCGCCTAGGTCTGAAAGCTGCTTGGCATCGTGTGCAATTATCTATTCCCGTCGTTGCCAAATGGATTATTAAACGCCAAGTCAATGAGTTCTTTTATATTCTGGCGATCATGCTGGAAAGCGGCGTGGCCTTTTCTATCGCCTTGCCGAAAGCAGTAGCCGGCATTAAAAACAGCTGTTTGAGAAAACAATTTACCCCGGCGCTTTCGATGTTAGCTAGCGGCGCCAGTGTCCGCGATACGCTGGCGAAAGTTCCTGTTATCAATACAATAGCGTTGCAAATTGTGCATAGTAGCGAGCAAAGCGGCAAACTGGCCTCAGGCATACTACACTATAGTCAACGCGAAGCAGAAACCATCAACCTGCAAAATGATACCTTAGCCGAATGGCTACCGCGTTTGGTCTACAGCATAATTGCCAGTTGGATGATTTTTTCCATTTTAGGCAGCCAATTTGCCACCGTGATACCGAGTGACATCTAGGCTGTTTGTCAGTCGCTCTCGCCTTTAATAGGATCGAGCAACGCAACTAGGCTAACGACAGAAAGAAGGGGCGTCAGCCTTCAACCTAAAAACCGCAGTAAGTCCACGAAAAGCACGAAAGACACGAAAGACACGAAATAAAGCAGTATGTTGTGTTAAAACAGACACTCACCCTTTGGGGGACAATTTACAACTTAGTATTTCTTTGAATATTTTCGTGCTTTTGTGTTTTTGTGTTTTTCGTGGGTCAAATGATTTTTCTAGGTTCAAGTAACTAACAGCTTGTTAAATTCATCGGCAGATACCGGTCTCGAAAACAAATAGCCTTGCCCGTAATCGCAGTCTGCTGCCATCAGTAAATCGCACTGCTCCTGTGTTTCTATGCCTTCTGCGATAACCTTGATGCCCAATTTATGCGCCATCACAATAATCGCTTCGCACAGAGCCAGATCATTGCCACTGGGACTGAGGTTGCGGGTAAACGACTGGTCAATCTTGAGATAGTCGATGTCGAATTTTTTCAGATAGGATAATGAGGAATAACCTGTGCCGAAATCATCCAGCGATACCTGAATACCGGCATCTCGAAAAGCCAGCAATTGGTCGATAATTAAAGCACCGGCATCCATCAGCAATCCCTCGGTAATTTCTACGATCACGCTTTGTCCGGGCAGGCCTAATTCGCGTAAATGCTCGAACCAGGCCAAGTGGCCATTGCCCT
Source organism: Methylobacter sp. (assembly GCA_016784875.1). Taxonomy (GTDB): domain Bacteria; phylum Pseudomonadota; class Gammaproteobacteria; order Methylococcales; family Methylomonadaceae; genus Methylobacter_A. The sequence continues at coordinate 1,321 of JADHTX010000237.1, read as the reverse complement.
CTTTTTGAAATTGCACAGGCGATTTATTAATGCTGATTTGGAACTCATTATGATGTTCCGTACGCCAATGTGCCGCCTGTTGCACCGCCTCGCGAAACACCCATTCGCCAATATCGATAATCATTCCGGTTGCTTCGGCAACCGGGATAAAATCGGCCGGACTGATCAAACCGCGGGTCGGATGCTGCCAACGGATCAGCGCCTCCGCCTTGTAGATGGAACCGGAGGCCAATTCCACAATCGGCTGGTAAGCCAGCCGGAACTGGCGTTCGGCCAGTGCATTGCGCAGGTCATTGATCAGCCGCATTTTGGTCAATGCCGCTTCCTGCATCGAGATGGTAAAGTAGTGGCGGCAATTGCGGCCCTGATCCTTTGCCGCATACATAGCCTGATCGGCATTTTTTATCAGCACGTCGATGTCATCGGTATCTTCAGGATATAACGTGATGCCGATACTGACTGACACATAAGCACTATCGCCCGCTAACTCGAACGGTTTGGTGAGCTGGCGCAAAATATCCTGGGCAAGGCGTTCAATACTGTCCTGATCTTGCAATTCAGCCAGAATAATAGTGAATTCATCGCCGCCCAATCGCGCGACGGTGTCGGTATTGCGTACGCAATTAAGCAGGCGCTGAGCCATCTCCTTGAGCAACAGATCGCCTTTGCAATGGCCCAAGGTATCGTTAACATCCTTGAAATGATCGAGATCGAGAAACAGCAATGCCAATGGCAGGCCCACTCGTTGAGATTTCTTCATTTCCTGAGCCAGGCGCTCGTAGAACATATGACGATTGGGCAGCCCGGTCAACGAGTCGAAGTTCGCCTGCTGCCAAATGGTTTGTTCTGCGTGTTTCTGATCGGTAATATCCGAAAACATCGCGACCCGGTGCAGTACCTTGTTTTGGTCATCATAAACAGTGTTGATCGTCAGCCATTCAAGGTATATTTCGCCGTTCTTGCGCCGGTTCCATATTTCGCCCTGCCAATGCCCTGTTGTTTCCAATGCATGCCACATGATCTGGTAGAACCCTTCGTTTTGATGTCCCGACTTGAGCAACGTTGTGGGTTGACCAATGGCCTCCTGCAATGAGTACCCGGTCAGCTCGGTAAAGGCCGGATTGACGGTAACAATCCGGTTATCGGCATCCGCCACCATGATGGCCTCGCCGATCGCCTGATAAACCAAATTCGCAAGACTCAATTTCTCCTCATTGCTTTTACGCTCGGTAATATCGATGAGTATCACGCGGCAGGTTTGATCGTCATCGTTGGCAATGGCTTCAAACTGAATAATCAATGTTGAGCTTCGATCGACAGG
>JADHTX010000236.1 GCA_016784875.1 Methylobacter sp. | reverse complement strand
AAAAGAAAAGCAGTTTATGAATGACGATCTCGAATATTACAAAGAAGCAAAAACCAAATCGAAAAAAAATTCGCATGCGGAAAATAAGAAACCCAGAGGCTTTCGCTGAAAAGTAACAGCGCCTGAGTAGATGTTTTCATAAAGAGTAAATCTATGCAAAAGGCGGCTCAGCACGGGCTGTAGTCGGCATAAAAAGATTGCTTATGCCTACGCCTTTGCAAATTGCTTTAACCGAGACACAGCATTTCTCTCGCGCAGTCTTGCTTATTGGTCATCTGTTCTGCAGTAATCTGGATTGTAAAAAATACAACCAAAGCGATGCACTTAGAAATAACTCAATCAAATGTTGGATAGTTTTATTATCCAAGGAGTAGAAATGCAATGTTCGAAAAACTTAAGGAAGATCTTGGCGTATTTGGTTCGTATTTTTTTATGATGCCCCAATTAACGAATAGCAAACTGGCTATTGATACCTTACGGCTGAGTGAAGCCAAATATCGCAGTCTATTCGAAAACATTGATCAAAGCGTTATTTATCTGGATGCGACAGGAATGGTGATGTCCGCCAATCATGCAGCAGAGCAACTTCTGGGACTGCCTCTCGACATGATTATAGGGCGCAAGTTTATTGATTCATGTTTTAAAATCATCAAGGAAGATGGTTCTGCTTTTCCCAAAGAACAACAGCCTTGGCTATTGGCCTTAAGTACTGGAAAACCAGTGGAAAACGTGGTTATGGGGCTGTTCAATGCTGAACGACAAAACTATATCTGGGTTTCCGTTCACTCAGTACCTGAATTCAGAATGGGCGAAATTCAGCCTCATCAGATATTAATGACATTAACCGACATAACCCGGCAAAAACAGTCTGAAGGCAAACTGAGTATGGCATCGGTCATTTTTAATAATATTGGAGAAGGTATATTTGTCACCGATAGTGACAAAAAAATAATTTCGGTTAATGAGGCGTTTACCACAATAACCGGTTTTACCCAGAAAGATGTTTACGGGAAGAGCGCTCATTTTTTACACTCAAAGAAAAACAACATACTGATTAATGATGAGCTAAACAACAGCACAAGGGGGGTAAATAGCTGGCAAGGCGAGATATGGCGTCGACATAAAGTCAGCATGGATTTCCCATCGTGGACTACCGTTAGCGAGATAAAAGATTCCAGTGGCGATGTAGCTCATTATGTCCATGTATTTATGGATATAACCCATTTTAAAAAGACTCAGGATCATCTGGGTTTTTTAGCTTACCATGACCCCTTGACTAAATTGCCAAACCGGCTGTTATTAAAAGATCGCATTGATCATTCATTGCAAAATGCACTGCGGGAAGGTTCGCAGGCCGCCGTATTATTTCTCGATCTCGATCGATTTAAAGGCATTAACGATACTTACGGGCATGCTGTCGGCGACGGTTTGCTAAGGGAGGCTGCAAAACGCATAAAAAACTTGGTCAGAAAAGAAGACACCGTTTCGCGTTACGCCGGCGATGAGTTTGTGGTGTTTATGGAAAATATTCCCGATGCTAAGAATCCTGCCAAGCTTGCACAAAAGCTGATCGATACCTTTAATGCTCCCGTTTATATTAAAGGCTATCGCTTGAAAATCTCGATCAGCGTGGGCATAAGTCTGTTTCCGCAAGATGGCAAGGATACCGATACTTTAATTAAGAATGCCGACGCAGCTATGTACCGCGCCAAGAAAGAAGGCCGCAATAATTTTCAATATTACAGCTTGGAGTTAACCACGGAAGCTTTCGAAAAAATGTCGATGGAATGCGCGTTGCGTCAGTCACTAGAACATCATGAACTAATTTTATATTACCAACCTCAAGTCTGCCTTAAAACCGGAAAACTGGTTGGAGTTGAATCTCTTGTGCGATGGATGCATCCAACGCGGGGATTAATGTCGCCCAAACAATTTATTCCTATAGCGGAGGAAAGCGGGTTTATTGTGGCACTCGGCGAATGGGTATTGCAAAATGCTTGCATGCAGATGCGCCGCTGGCTGGATGAGGGCTTGCAAGTCAAAAAAATGGTCGTTAATGTCTCTGCGATTCAATTTTTACGCTCTGATTTTGTGGCAACGGTTGAGCGGATATTACATTCCAGCGGATTAGAATCGTCTTATCTTGAACTGGAATTAACCGGCGGCAGTTTTATGGATAATTCCGAACAAACCATCAAGGCGCTTAATCAGTTGGTTGCAGCGGGAATAGATTTGACTATTGATGATTTTGGCGTGGGCTGTTTTTCGTTTAATAACTTAAAGCGCATTCCAGTCAAAAAGTTGAAAATTAACTCTTCGTTTGTCGTCGATGTATTGAATAACGCCAATGATGAAGATATTACCCGGGCGGTGATAGCCTTAGGTCATGGTTTGCATTTACAAGTTATTGCAATGGGGATTGAATCGAAAGCCCAGCAAAAATGCTTAATGGACTTAGGTTGCGATGAAGGACAAGGTTATTTATACAGCTCCCCTGTATTACCTTGGTCAAATATTTTTCAAAAATTAACAAAGTAAGCGATGTTTTTTTCAAATTCAAACCGATTGATTACCGTTTGAATTCCTAAAAATAAAACAATAGGTATTTACACGTATTATCACAACTCACCTTCCATGTTAGAATAATTAAGTATTCATACGAATTGTTGCAGTATCCCTGTGTACCTAGAATGCATAAAGGAGGATGTTCCTCCAAAAGGTACGGAGGTGAATTATGACCGATTTCAATATAGACCTGAAAACAAATAAAGAGTCTATTAACGAGCACAAGTTTCAAAAAATGATAACCGAGCGGGCTTATTGTAAGTCCGAAAAGAGAGGGTTTGTTGCCGGGCATGAGCTGGAAGACTGGCTTGAAGCCGAAAAGGAAATTAAAAATCAATACTTCTACTGGTTACAGGATGTTGAGTAATTTGTCATTACACAATATTCGTTAACTTAAAAATGGTGTTTACTATGAAACGAAACAAGATGATTGAAACCCTAGATCAGGACAAATTAATAGAGCACAAACAACGTATTGCTTACCATGAGGCTGGGCATGCAGCGGGAATTCACTTAAATAACAAAGCCAGACAGCTTCCCCCGGTCTTTTTTAAAATCATTTTCAAGGAGATGAACGTAGTGACAGCTGAGGATGTCATGGCTTATCAATCAACCCATGACGATTGTATTGCGCGCGTGGAAGGCGGCCGGTTAATTGAATTATTACCCCCTTCCGTTGAAGGTTTGATACATGAATTAACCGAGCGTAATGGCGCATCGTCGCAATTGATAAAGGATTATATGTTAGCCTTTGAGGGCGATATTATTAACCTGCTCATCGGTCCGCTTGCTGAAGCTAAGCATGTTGCAGACACCGACGATGAACTGTTTAACCATCGTTTAGTCAATCTAAAAGCATTAAAAAATTATGGTGGCAGTTCCGATCTTGCCTTGGCTACTGAATATTTACACAGCTATTCCGCCGATAAACAACAGAGAACCCAACAGCTGAATAAGCTGTTCAACATAGCATTCGACTTTGTCAATGATGATGCAAACTGGGCAGCAATCACCAGTTTGGCCGGTTATATTTCCAATAGCGATAAAAACATTATTGACTGTGACGAGGTTATCTCATTGCTTGACCAATCGGTTGAACATTTTCAAAATCGCCGAAAAATAACCAGGGATCATCATTATGAATGATTCGAAGGATGGTATTCTTAAAGCCTTGCTTACCTTGCTGGGCAGTTTATTAGCCGCTCTAAAAGATTTGTTGATGGCGGGTTTTTCATATCTATCCAAACAGGATCCCGAACGGGAACTCAATAAACCGCCAGGCAGCAAAACCGCGCGTTCCAGGCAAAGAAAAATCATTTACTTTGCATTGGCATTAATCCTGACGCTGTTTTTATTTAATAGTGTTCAGGAAGTGCAAAGCACCGAAATTCCCTTCAGCCAATTTATTAACCTTGTCAAAGAAGGCAAAATCGACAAGGCGGTGGTCACCGAGCGTTATATTACCGGCCTTATCAGGCCTGACGATGCCGAAAAACCCGCCCAAAATTTCATGACCATACCGTTATGGCAAACCGACCTTGCTGAAATGTTGGCCGCCAATAAGGTTGACTTTGTTGTTAGAAGCAGCGAGAGCTGGTTAAGCAATCTTTTTTTCAACTGGATTATCCCGATGTTAATCCTGGTGCTGATTTGGTCGTGGGTAATGCGCCGCACTACTGCCGGTGGCGCACAGTCTTTTCTTAATTTGGGCGACAAAATCCATATTCATCAGGATACCCAAGCCAAAATTACTTTTGACGATGTCGCCGGTGCCGATAGCGCCAAGCAGGAGCTTAAAGAGTCCATCGATTTCCTGAAAACACCGGAAAAATTCCAGCGCTTAGGCGGACGCATGCCCAAAGGCGTGTTGCTGGTCGGGCCGCCGGGAACCGGAAAAACCCTGCTGGCGCGCGCTGTTTCAGGGGAAGCGCAAGTGCCGTTCTTCAACATCAGCGGCTCCGAATTTATTGAGCTGTTTGTCGGCGTGGGTGCAGCCCGAGTACGTGAGCTGTTTGTACAAGCCCGAAACCAAGCGCCCTGCATCATCTTTATTGATGAGCTCGATGCCATTGGCCGCAGCCGTGGCGGCCCGGTGATGATCGGCGGGCATGACGAGCGCGAACAAACCTTGAATCAACTGCTGACCGAAATGGACGGTTTCGATACCTCAGTCGGCGTGGTAGTAATGGCAGCGACCAATCGCCCTGAAGTGCTGGATAAAGCGCTGTTGCGCGCCGGACGATTCGACCGTCAAATTGTTGTCGATAAGCCGGACTTACAAGACCGTATTGAAATACTCAAATTACATACCAAAGCATTGACTCTGGCTGAAAATATCGATCTGTCAATTATAGCCAGACGTACGCCGGGACTGGTCGGCGCCGACCTCGCCAACATCGCCAATGAAGCGGCGATCATGGCGATACGGGTCGATCACAACAAAGTCGAAAAAGAAGATTTCGAGTCGGCTATCGACCGGATATTGGCCGGACCGGAAAAGAAGAACCGGGTGTTAAACCCCAGCGAAAAACGCAGAGTAGCTTTTCATGAGGCTGGACACGCAATGGTTGCAGAACATGTGCCGACCGGCCAGCCTGTACATAAAATCTCCATCATTCCCCGAGGCGTGTCGGCATTGGGATTTACCTTGCAACTGCCGGTAGAGGAAAAGTTCTTATCGACAGAAGATGATCTAAAAGACCAACTGGCTATTTTACTGGGCGGACGAATGGCCGAAGAGATTGCACTGGGAAGTATTTCAACCGGAGCCCAAAACGACCTGGAAAAAGCCAGTGAGATTGCCCGAAATATGGTTTGCAATCTGGGCATGAGCAAAAAAATGGGGCCGTTGACCTACGGTAAACGCCAACAGCTGCAATTTTTGGAAACAGAGGCTTCAGAATACCGCAATTATTCCGATGAGACAGCTAGGCTTATCGATACCGAAATAATGGCGCTGGTCGAAGAAGGCGAAACACGCGCTCGTGAAATCATTCTCGCCAACAAGTCGGCGTTGGAAAAACTGGCCGATTTGTTACAAGAGAAAGAAGTGATTAATCGGGAGGAAATGATGGCATTGCTAGGGAATTAAGGCCATACAGCATAACGAATTTTTTGTTACCAACGTAGCAAAACCGAAAAAAATACCCATTTAAGGCTACCCACTTAAGGCGGGACAGTTTAAAGGTTAAGCCGTTCGTGGTGAGCCTGTCGAACCATGAACGGCTTAACCGCCCATCCTTCGACAAGCTCAGGACGAACGGTTAAGCCTTGCCTATTGTCCCGTCTTAAGTG
>JADHTX010000235.1 GCA_016784875.1 Methylobacter sp. | reverse complement strand
CCAGCTCCAATAACAGCAGCTTAAGCGGAATATCTTTTTTTATGGACCAAACATTCATACCGGTACGAAAGCTAAACCTTCCTGACTACCACAGGACGGGCGTAATAATTCAGAATCAACAGGCTTTGCGCTTTGTTGATTAACCATAGCGAAACTAAAAAACTCAATACGGCACTACCGGCAATCCATAAATCGGCATACATGGCATTATCCGCCAGCAGCCAGTCGGCCATGCCTGCGCCTATAAACAAGGCGATTAACGGCACCAGATACAGTAATAAAGAAGCGCGCAACAACAGGCTCTCATCAATGGCCACCATGACTTGATCGCCGGTTTTAAGTTGAATATCACTGTCAACCGGTACCGACCTTTTTTTAACAACGCTGCCGAGCGCGTTAGTTGTACACGATGCTTTTTGCAGGCAACCGCCACAGGCACTGTTTGATCCGCTTTCGACCCAGACTTGACGGTTTTCTATTTTCACTACTACGGCTAATTCTTCTATCATAGCTTTAACCATTTAATCGATCAGAATCAGATGCTTTTCGGCGAAGTAAAGTGTTTCGCCGATCTCTTCCAAGCGTAGTGCTTGCAAGCGCTGCCCTAAACAAACCGGACTTTGGCACGCCCCTGTTTTAGGATCAAAAATAAATCCATGCATGGAGCAACGCAGATACTTTCCGGTTTCATCAAAAATAGCATCTTGTTCGCAATTTAACGGCCTATTCATATGCATACAGTGATTTATATAGGCATAGGCAACACCTTCGAAAGCGAAAATGATGACCGAAACCGGCTGATTTTTAATACGGACTTTCCGCGTTAAATAGCTGACCTCATGCAGTTCACGACGGGCGCATATGTGTTTTAATCGATCATTTGCCATAGTTGCTACGCTACCAATTGTTTTATTGATGTAAACGCCTTTTAAATCGCAAAAATTTTACAGCTCGACAACGGCTCCTTACCTGCATCTGACCTCCATGATTGCAGGGAGCAGTCACCGTCCGGTAAACAAAACCGACGTTAACCGACCAAAGCTTAACTTTCTACCCATTAGCGTCTGACAAGACACCTTAATCCCACGTTGCCGCCAACTCTTTTAACCAGGCATCCAGCCTTTCGGGAGTAAGGTCTTTCTGGTTTTCCTGGTCTAATACCAATCCGACAAAACGGTTATCCACGACGGCTTTAGACGCTTTAAAGTGATACCCCTCGGTATCCCATGCGCCAATGATGGTCGCACCGCATTGTTTGAACCGCTCATACAAATAGAACGCGGCGTTAACAAACTCTTCCGGATAGCTTTTTTGATTACCCAAACCATAAATCGCCACCTTTTTACCGCTAAAATCCTGTCCTTCCAGCGTCGGTAAGAACTCCTCCCAACTTGCCGTCGCATTGCCGGTTGATAAACCGGGTAACTGGCCTTCGCCATAGGTGGGCACGCCTAAAATCAAGGTGTCGTACGCCAGCATATCGGCCACCACGGCATTGCGTACATTCACCGGCTTAGCGGCAATAGCCGAACCCAATTTCGTTACTATATCTTTGGCAATTCGCCGGGTGTTGCCGGTATCCGTGCCGAAAAAAACGCCTACTTTAGCCATGATGCCCTCGCCTAGTGTTATTGCCCACGGTTAAATCCGATGAAGCCATTATTACGACTGTATTTGCAACAATCCGCCGGCATTTTGTTTATCAGCCCATTCATCCGGGGTATACGCTTTGACGCTGACGGCGTGAAGCTTGCCCGATGCCAGCGGCTCTTTTAATGTTGCCAAAACCAGTTGCTGTTTTTTTACCGGCATTAAATCGCTAAATTGCGAACTGACTACGGTGATCGTTAAATCGCAGCCTTCGCCGTCAACGATCACTTTGGCATCGTCAATACCAAGCTGCACCAGCTGCGTCACTTCAGCGACACTTAAGCCATCGCTTGCAGCTTCCGTTTTCTTCGGCGCGGCAGCCGTTAATAAGGGTAATAAACTGCCGTTATTGGACATCTCTTCAATAATGTCGCAACCGCCCACCAATTCTTGGTTGATAAACAATTGCGGATAGGTCGGCCAGTGAGAAATACTCGGTAATTTTTCACGAATAAAAGGGGCTTCCAGTACATTCACATAAGCGTAAGGGATATTGGTCGCATTCAGTATGCCTACTGATTTGGCAGAAAATCCGCATTGCGGATTAGTCGGTACGCCTTTCATATAAATGATAATAGGATTGTCTGCCAGTTGTTTGCGGATTTTATCTTCGGTTTTCATAAGGTTCTCGTTTTTGTTGGTTTTTCTCGTTCCCATGTAGCACGTGGGAACGCTATGATGGAGGCATTGCGTAGGTTTTCGGACATGGCATGCGATTCGCGGCGTAGCGCGCCTTAACTGCATTTCCACGAAACGCGCTCATCGTTATAGACATCTTTCGTCGCTACCCAAATTTCTATCTTGGATGCACAGCGCAGAGACGTTTAAAGTGGCGACTGGAATGCAAGCAAAGCTTGCATTCCTCTTTGTCTCCAAGAGACTTATGTATAACAATAAGCGTAACGCATGAACGTGAGGCGAGCTATCCTATTCTACAGCCCTTATCCAGCCTGCTGCCTGATTTTGGTTTCAGGTTCAGTTTCAGCTTTTTTTATCAACTTCACCTCGCCCTCCCCTTTAATGGCATCGGCATCAACAATACATTGTTCTACGTCATCGGCTGACGGAATATCGAACATGGTTTTGCGCAAAACCTGCTCCATGATACTGCGTAATCCGCGCGCTCCAGTTTCACGTTCTATCGCCTTTTGGGCTATTTCGACCAAGGCTTCCTGCTCAAACTTCAATTCCACGCCTTCGTAGGCAAACAGTTGTTGATATTGCCGAACCAGCGCATTTTTAGGTTCGGTCAAAACCTGAATCAATGCGTCTACATCCAACGGCTCCAAGGGTGCCAACACCGGAAAGCGGCCGATGAATTCCGGGATTAAGCCGAACTTTCGTAAATCGCTGGGCTGCGTTGCATTCAGCATGTCTTCCAGCGCCGGTTTTTCAGTGGTATTGGTCATTTCAGCATGAAAGCCGATTGCAGAGTTAGTCGGCACCAAGCGCTTTTCGACATGTTTTTCCAGCCCCGGAAACGAACCGCCGGCAATAAACAGGATATTGCGCGTATCCATGGTAGTTTCTCCATCTTTGTTACGCCCTTTTGACGGGACCTTAACGTGAGAACCTTCTACCAGCCTGAGTAATGCCTGTTGCACGCCTTCGCCGGATACGTCGCGGGTTCCGGTTTGCTGTTCGGGACTGCGGGCAATCTTGTCGATTTCGTCCAGGTAAACAATACCCCATTCGGCATTGACCAGATTTCCTTCCGCGACGTCCAGCAACCTGACCAGGATATTTTCCACGTCATCGCCGACGTAACCTGCCTGTGTCAGGGTTGTCGCATCGGCAATAACAAAAGGCACGCCGACAATCTTTGCCAGAGTACTGGCTAATAGCGTCTTTCCGGTACCGGACGGCCCTATTAACAGGATGTTGGATTTACCGATTTCCACATCTTTATCAAACTCACCCAAACCCGCATCGCCGCTTTCGTGCTTAAGACGCTTGTAATGGTTATAAACAGCAACCGACAATATTTCTTTGGCAAGATGCTGCCCAATGATATATCGATCGAGATGCTCTTTTATTTTTGCAGGAATCGGCAATGTTCCCTGCATTTCGGAAAGCTCTTTCTTCCGCCCCCAATTGCTAACGACTTGATTGGCCAATTGCACACAAGCTCCGCAAATATAACCCTCCGCCCCTGCAATCAACGGCACAGACGCGGATTGGTCAATACCGCAAAACGAACAGTGTTTGATTTCTTTATCGCTCATTATCTGATCCCCCTGATTCAATATTAGTTAAACCGGCTATCCACTCGCGTTGACAGTTTCGTCGAGCTCGTTCATTTAACAGCTGGCGTATTTTCGGTGTTGCTTTTGCCAGCGACAGGGTTTCTGATTTTTGTATGCTCTTGCATATCAACACATGAAAACCGATCTCAGATTTAACCGCGTTACTGACTTCGCCCGTCTTTAAGCTGAACAGAACTTCATCCAACTCGGGATAAAGCGTACCGCGCGGAACTATGCCCAGAACCCCGCCTTGCAAAGCGGTAGGGCATTCGGAATGCCTAATTGCCAAATCGGCAAATTTATGCGGTTTTTTTTGCAATTTTGCGGAAAGTTCCTCCGCGCGTAATAATGCCGTTTCCAGAGTATTCTCTGGATAATCCGGATTAATACTGATAAAAATATGGTTGACTTCGCGTCTTTCCGGCCGATGAAACTGATCGCGGTGAAGGTGATAATAAATACCGATGTCAGCATCACTGGTAACAGGAGCGCGGTCGGCAATCAAATCCAACACGGTATTGACCTTGCACTGACGATGCAAAGCGGCTTGCAATGCATCGATAGTGAGCCGGTTTTTTTCCAGGTCACCGAAAAAACCGGCTTCATCTTCATAACGCTCGGAAACTTCCTGATAAGCCTGCTGTAATTCCTGTTCAGTAATAATCACTGCCGCCGCTTCAGGCGTATTTAGAACCAGACTCTCAATCTTGAACTCATTTAAAGCCTGCGTTTTGGCCTGCTGCAATTCAGCTTCGTTCAATTCATCAGGCGATTTTTTAAATAAGGCTAAAGCCGCTCTTAATAAATTGTACGCTTCCAGCTGGACAGGTTTTTCAATTACAGCCATATCAAACCTCGGGCTCTTTAAATGATTCAGGATGGGCAGGCGCAAGCGCCGACTCGGGAACTTGCAGGATCCTGCCCAGAAAAGAGACATGATATTGAATCTGTTCGTTGTCTCTAATTACCTTAAAAACTTCGCCTTCCGAGCCCTTCTCGAACACCACATTACCCTGAAGACTTAAGTTCATCGTACAAACCACTTTGTCCCTGAACTCGAAACGACTGGGATTCCACGGCTCATCAATGCTGATTAACTCTTCCAGACGACAGCCGACCATCCGCCCCTGATCCAGGAAATGCACCGTAAAAATAACCTGATCCTGCAAAAACGTGCCGACTTCAAGAACATTGCCGACACTGCCCCGCCGAACCAGCAAATCGCCGACCTCCATACCGGGATAAGTCCCATCATTACGGACATTTCTGGTAACCCGAACCGATTCGCCGAATTCGAACCGGCCTTCGTCGAAACGATCGGGCTTCATGTTTTTATATCGCTTAAAGAGACAAACGCGGTTTGCGGCTCGCCCATCGCAAACACCTTAAACACTTTTTCGGTTTGCGCGTCGGACTCGACAAAATCCTGATAAGCTCGCTGCAATAGCTTGCTGTATATCGCTCTTTTCGGCGCCTCATCTTCCGGCATTTCATCGGCCGCCTTTTGCAAATAATCATGAAAACGTTGCAAAATATGCAAGCGGTTTACATGCACCACACTCGGCTCATACTCCAATTGAAAATATTGCATGAAATCTTCAGCCGATTCCATCTCTTCCATTTCTTCATCAAAACTCATGATTTTTCTCCGGTAATTAAAGGGGGCCGACTAAAGAAACATCCTGCATCAAAAGATAAAGCGCCAGAATAATAAACACCACTAAAGGTATAAGGGTAAATATTGAATCAGTTAATTCTTTTTTCAACATGATCTTCTCCGGTTAGTTGTTGAGTTACGACTGCATGGATGCAGGAGGTAGAGCAATGCAGGAGCAATCGCCGAGCGCAGCGTACCCCAAGCATTTGTGGTTCAAAAATGTGGGTTACGCTGCGCCTCTCCCCTACCTGCATCCGTTTTGCGTTTGTTCCGGTTACCTCGTCCTTACGTAGTGCGCGCTTTGGCTCCCAGGCCCACGGCACAC
>JADHTX010000234.1 GCA_016784875.1 Methylobacter sp. | reverse complement strand
GGGTGACCAGTTCTTTAACGTATTCCGGCGACTCTACGGCTAGATCGTAACGTAAGCCTGAGGCGATGAAGATTTTTTTGATGCCGGGCAAGGCGCGGGCTCTGCGGTAGAGTTTAATCAGCGGCGTGTGATCGGTGTTCAGGTTAGGGCAAATGCCGGGATACACGCAGGACGGCTTGCGGCAGGCGACTTCGATTGCCGGGTCTTTGCAGGCTAAACGGTACATGTTGGCGGTAGGTCCGCCCAGGTCGGAAATATGGCCGGTAAAAGCGGGCGAGGTGTCGCGGATGGCTTCGATTTCTTTGATGATCGAATCTTCGGAACGACTTTGGATAATGCGGCCTTCATGTTCGGTGATCGAGCAGAAGGTGCAGCCGCCGAAGCAGCCGCGCATGATGTTGACCGAATGTTGGATCATTTCAAAGGCGGGCACGTTGGCGTTGCCGTATTCTTTATGCGGTACGCGGGAGTAGGGCAGGTCGAACACACCATCCATTTCTTTGGTGGTCAGCGGAATCGGGGGCGGATTGATCCACACCTGTCGGTTGCCGTGCTGCTGAATCAACGGGCGGGCGTTGCCGGGGTTGGTTTCGCCGTGCATGACTCTTGATGCGTGGGCGTACTGTATCGGGTCGTCTTTTACTGTTTCGTAGGCAGGCAGGCGGATTACGGTTTGCGAGCGCCGGTTTCTAAGCATCAATTTATCAAACTGAATGACTTTTTCGTCAGTAGCGCTCTGTTCCGGTTTTTTATCGCAGGCAGGCTGTTCCTGGTAAGGGTCGATAGGTCGCATCATTACGCCGGGTTTATCGACATCGGAGGAATCTTTAACGCCCCAGCCTTCCGGTATTTGTTTGACAAAATGGGCTGTGCCGCGTATGCCTTTCAGCTCGGATATGGCTTCGCCGTTAGCCAAGCGGTGGGCGATTTCGACGATCTGGCGCTCGGCATTACCGTAAACCAACAGATCGGCTTTAGAATCGAGCAGCACGGATTTTCTAACTTTATCCGACCAGTAATCGTAATGCGCCATGCGCCGTAAACTGGCCTCAATACCGCCAATGATGATCGGTACCTCTTTATAGGCTTCGCGGCAACGGTGCGAGTAGACGTTGACTGCGCGGTCAGGGCGTTTTCCCGCCGCACCGTTTGGCGTATAGGCATCGTTGGAGCGGATTTTTTTGTCGGAAGTATAACGGTTGACCATGGAATCCATGTTGCCGCCGGTTACACCGAAAAACAAATTGGGGCGGCCCAACTTGCCGAAATCTTTGGCGCTGGTCCAATCGGGCTGGGAGATAATGCCGACCCTGAATCCTTGCGCTTCAAGCAGTCGGCCAATCAGTGCCATGCCGAAGCTGGGGTGATCGATATAAGCATCGCCAGTCACCAGGATTATGTCGCAGGCATCCCAGCCGAGGTCGTCCATTTCAGCCTTGCTCATCGGCAAAACCGGGGCGATGCCGAAGCGTTGCGCCCAGTATTTGCGGTAGCTAAAAAGGTTGGGTTCGGTTGCTAAGGCGATAGACATTATTTTTTAATCGAGTTGTTGATGACGCTGGAATTGTGTTTGATGATTTCTTTTAAATAAGAGATAAATTCAATCTGATAAAGTTGTTCAAGAATGATGGCTCGGGTTCGTAAATCTTTCATGGAATAAAGTGGGGCTTCTTCGTTAAAGGCCAAGCCGATAATATTGCCTCGGTCTTTGACAGGAAGAAATAGAATCCGCCAATCGAAAGTTTGTCCTAACCATAGGGCAACCTGCTGGAATAAGGGTTTGTTGATGCCTCCCCAAAGGTTGATGACCAGCATGCCGTCTTTTTTTAACAGCATTTTGCCGGCATCGAAAAATGCATGATTACTGATGGATGCGGCCATGCCTTCATGGTCGAACGCATCGACAAACATCAGGCTGTATTTTTCGCTTTGACTCTCGGTGCGTTGGCGAACATATTTGGCGCCGTCATCAATGATCACTTTCAGGCGCGGATCCAGGGGCAGACCGAAATGACTGCGCGCAATTTTAACGACACTTTCCCTATACTCTATGGCTTTCAAACGGCACTCCGGGAAATGATGCAGTAAATGCTTAGTTAATGAACCGCCTCCTAAACCGATAATTAACGCCTCGTCATCAAGAGTGGGTTTAAATAACAGCCAGCTGGTCATGGCTTGCACGTAATTCAGGTACAGTTTGTTTTGATCGGCCAACAGCATGCTGCTTTGCCTGGGAAATGAGCCGAAGTGCAACGACCGTACGCCATCAAGCTCGACAACTTCTAAAATGCCGTCGTCATCGTGAATTTCGTGGATAACTCGGCCATCGTATCTATACATAAAAGCGGTTAGTTGTTAAAGGATTGGCTAAACATTATACAGCAGAATATAGTTCGGCTTATGGGTGTTGATTCTGTGGCTGTCAATGTTGTGGAATAGAGAGAGGCAAATTACGGGGGAATTTGGAGCCGCGACTTAAGTTGCGATTCCGCTCGATGAGACGGTTTTTTAAGCAAGAGGATAAAGAATAGGCAAGGAAAGCGAAACCCCAGGGGGTTCCGCTACATGACATTAATCAGCCATCTTGATTGATTTTTGCAATAATCGCTTTTAAATGTTGCTCGCTATCCTGATTATCGACCTGACAGGTGCCGGCATTTAGATGTCCGCCGCCATTATAGTTAAGGCAAAGTTCCCCGACATTGGTATGAGAGGAACGATTCAAAATTGATTTGCCTATCGCAAATACGGTGTTTTGCTGTTTAACGCCCCACATTACATGGATGGAGATGTTGCATTCGGGAAACAGCGCATAAATCATAAAACGATTGACGGCGTAAATGGTTTCTTCGTCACGTAAATCCAATACCACCAGATTATTGTATACAGTAGAGCAGCGTTGAATTTGTTCCTTGGCTGCCGCTTCGTGTTCTTTAAACAGCTTGACCCGTTCCTGCACGTCGGGGAGTTGGAGAATATCAGTAATGGTGTGATCCTTGCAGTAATCGATCAGGTTCATCATTAATTGATAATTCGACACGGTAAAGTCACGGAATCGACCTAAACCGGTACGTGCATCCATCAGGAAGTTCATTAATACCCAGCCTTCCGGATTTAATATTTCTTCTCGATTGAATTGTGCCGCATCGCCTTTATCGACCGCCGCCATCATTTCGTTCCAGTCGGCAGGGAAGCGGGTTGCGCCGCCGTAATAATCGTAAACGACTCGGGCCGCAGAAGGGGCGTCCGGGTCTATGATGTGATTGTCGGCTTTTTCATTGCGGATGGTTTCGCTTAAATGATGGTCGAAGGCAAGATGTACGCCTTTGACATAAGGCAGGTTGGTGGTGATGTCATTGTCGTTAATGTCGATGATACCGTCTTGCATATCTTTGGGATGGACGAATTTGATGTCGTCAATCAGGTCCAGTTCTTTTAATAAAACTGCGCAGATTAATCCGTCAAAATCACTGCGTGTAACGAGTCGAAATTTTTGGTCTGTCATGTTGTTACCTTGGATAAAAGGAAAATAAGGTAGAGGTTCAATATCCAGAACCTCTATTTTTAGCTAAAATAATCCGGTGATTTTGCCGTTATTATCGATATCAATTCTTTCCGCAGCAGGTACTTTGGGTAAGCCGGGCATGGTCATCATATCACCGGCAATCGCCACAATAAAGCCTGCGCCGTTAGCGAGTCGAACATCGCTTATTTCAACGACATGCCCTGAAGGCGCGCCTTTTGCGTTAGGGTTGGTTGAAAATGACATTTGAGTTTTTGCCATGCAAATGGGGAACTTACCATAATCCGCATTCCATACGGCCAGTTGCGCTTTGACTTTAGGGCTTGCAGTGACGCTGCCTGCACCGTATAACTTCGTGGCAATGGCTTCGATTTTTTCCCAGAGACTCTGGTTTTCATCGTAGACGTAGTTAAACTTCGGCTCACGATTATCGACAATGTCGCTGACCGCATGGGCCAGTTGTTCTGCTCCGGCACCGCCTTCCGCCCAATGCTTGGAAACTACGCATTTTGCGCCTAACGTTGCGCATTTTTGTTGTAGCAAGGCGATTTCTGCGTCAGAATCGAAAGTGAAATGATTAACGCACACCACGCAAGGTAGGCCGTAATGGTGGGTGATGTTGTGGTAATGGCGTTCAAGATTGGCAAAACCTTGTTCCAATGCCGCCAGGTTTTCCTGATTTAAATCCTCTTTAACCACACCGCCGTGAAATTTAAGCGCCCTGACCGTAGCAACCAGTACCACGGCAGAAGGTTTCAGGCCTGACATGCGGCATTTGATGTCGATGAATTTTTCGGCGCCCAAATCGGCCCCGAAACCGGCTTCGGTGACCACGTAATCGGCCAGTTTCAATGCGGTTTTGGTGGCGGTTACGGTGTTGCAGCCGTGGGCGATATTGGCGAACGGTCCACCGTGAATAATCGCGATATTGTTTTCCAGGGTTTGCACCAGATTGGGTTTGATTGCGTCTTTTAATAAGGCGGCCATCGAGCCTTGGGCATTCAGGTCTCTGGCATAAACCGGCGTTACCCGGTCGGATTTATAGCCGATCACGATGCGCCCCAAGCGTTCTTTTAGGTCGGCGCGGCTGGTCGCTAGGCATAAAATCGCCATGACTTCGGAAGCCACGACAATATCGTAACCGTCTTCGCGCAAATAGCCGTTGGCCGGGCCGCCCATGCCAACTACGATGTTACGCAAGGCGCGGTCGTTCATATCGACAACGCGCTTCCATTGGATGCGTCTGGGGTCTATGTCCAGATCGTTGCCGTGATTGATGTGGTTGTCGATCAGCGCCGACAGCAGGTTGTGCGCCACGCCGATCGCATGAAAATCGCCGGTAAAATGCAGGTTGATGTCTTCCATCGGCACCACTTGCGAGTAACCGCCGCCCGCCGCGCCGCCTTTTACGCCGAAGCACGGGCCTAATGAAGGTTCGCGTAGGCACATCATGGTAAGTTTGCCGATGCGATTCATCGCATCACCGAGACCCACTGTGGTAGTGGTTTTGCCTTCCCCGGCCGGGGTTGGGCTGATTGCGGTCACCAGTATCAGCTTGCCGTCTTCTTTGTCGGATAGGCTGTTGACGTATTCCAATGACATCTTGGCTTTGTAATGACCGTAAGGATCAAGGTGTTCGGCGTCGATGCCGTATTGTTCTTTAACCAATCCGATGATCGGTTTCATGTTGGCTTGTTGGGCTATTTCTATGTCTGACATGGTTTTTTTCAAAAAAGTTAGTTGGTTTTGGTTGTTAATATTTGAAGGGGCGGCTACGACTGATAACTTGACCATGCTTCATCCTCTTCAGGCCGATTTCAGTCGGTTGCTAATGCCTGCTCGCTTAACAAGGCAGGCTCATGTTTGGAGGTCGATGTTTGGTGAGTAGTTTTAGCTTGCATGAACTTAATAAAATCGAACGCTTCTTGCTGCATAGGCTCAGGAAGCGCGCTAATTTTTGCGGTTATTTTTTGGATAGAATGTGTCATCAATTCCCCCTTGTTCAAAAAGACAAAGGCTAGGCGTATCTGCGTATGGGGTTCACTCTACTTAGCTTAATTTGTCGATTTAATTTGCGCTAACAAGCCATTAATTACTCTTTTAACTTCAGCTGATGAAAAAATTGTTTTAAGTGATATTTCTAAATCTTCTTGATTGCTAATATCTGAAAAAGAATTTTCATTTGATGAGCTTATGTGTAAGGGATAAAAGTTTAAATTATGTGTTAAATCAAGAACCTTATATTCATAATTATTTAAAGAAGGTGCTGCAATATAAAATTCCAGTAGGAAATCGGAACCCTCACTAGATTGCTCCACTTTACCAACCAACAATCCGGCAGTTCTTTTCTCCAATCCTCGTGCTAGTTCTTTT
>JADHTX010000233.1 GCA_016784875.1 Methylobacter sp. | reverse complement strand
GCTGCGCTCAGGACTAAAGGCCTTGTCGAACCATGAACGGCTTAACCGTCCATCCCATTCGACAAGCTCATGACAGGCTTCGACAGGCTCAGGACGAACGGTTAAGCCTTGCTTATTGTCCCGTCTTAAGTGGGTAGCCTTTTATTTTATTTCAAAAGCGGTTAATAATTCATCATGCGGAAGCTCAGAAACTTCAACATGATCGACTCGGGCGGTTATCGGGCCTTTGTGACACCATTTGATGAATTTCTCTATAACGATGTCTTCCGCTTCGGCGATGATTTCAACCCGGCCATCAGAGAGATTTTTGGCGCTGCCTTTTATGGAAAAATGTTTGGCCTTGTTCTGGGTGAAAAGGCGAAAGTAAACGCCCTGAACTCGACCGGAAACCAGAATCTTAACTTTGCGTATCACTCTTTAATTCTCCAGCAATAATGGATTTTTGGGTTGCGGGAAAAATCTTCTGGAATAGTTGCCGCGCTGATGTCTTCTACAATCAAGTCGGATAAGGCGGGTTTGTCGATCTTAAATCGTCTGAAGTTAGTGGAAAAGTATAGAACACCTCCCGGCGACAGCAAGGAAACAGCGTTATTTATCAGTTGTACATGGTCGTTTTGTATGTCAAACACGGCATCCATCCGTTTCGAATTGGAAAAAGTCGGGGGGTCCAGGAAAATCAAATCGTAGTGTTTACTGGGTTTTTCAGCTTCAGTGGCTAGCCATTCCAGGCAATCGGCCTGGATAAATTCATGTTGTCCGGGATTAATATTCAGCGCCATGTTATTTTTTGCCCAGTTGATATAGGTGTTGGACATATCGACGGTGGTTGTCGATGTCGCGCCACCCATTGCCGCATGGACGGTCGCGGTGCCGGTATAGGCGAACAGGTTTAAAAAGCTTTTGCCTTGGGCCTGTTGCTGAATCATCATCCGTATAGGCCGGTGATCGAGAAACAATCCGGTATCCAGATAATCTTCAAAATTTACCAGCAGTTTGCAGCCGCCTTCTTCAATGATGTGGAAACGCCCTTGATCGCCGTGTTTTTCGTATTGGTCGGTACTTTTTTGCTTGCTGCGTATTTTCAGGAAAACCTGATCGCTAGGAATGCCGAACACCCTGGGTATTTCGGCCAATAACCCGGCCAGTCGCTGATCGGCTTTGTGTTGATCGATGCTTTTGGGCGGTTGGTATTCCTGCACATTGATCCAGGTTTGAGATCCTTGATAAATATCAACCGCGACCGCGTATTCCGGCAAATCGGCATCATAGACCCGGTAACAAAAGATGTGATTTTGCTTGGCCCATTTGGACAGTTTTTTCAGGTTCTTTTTGAGCCGGTTGGCGAACATTTCTGCTGCCACAGGTTCTGCGATATTTCTGTCGGCAAAGCTTACCGCTCCCAGCTCACGCCCCTTGCCAACATCCATGTCGGCAAAGCTTACTGCTCCCAGCTCGCGCTCCTTGCCAACATCCATGTCGGCAAAGCTTACTGCTCCCAGCTCACGCTCCTTTCCTACATCTTTGTAGGGAAAGTTTGCCTCTTTTTGCTCATTGGCTTCGTTGTCAGCGGGTATGTCGGTGTCGCTAGTCTCAGTTTGCGGAGTAGGGCGAGTCTCGGTCGATTGAACAATCCGCTGTTGCTGCGCTTTGCTGATTTCAGTTACTTGAGCAATGCGTTCTTCCTGCGATCTAGCCTTGGGGATGAAGAAGTTTCGTTCTTCAATATCCAGCCGCAACAGTTTGCATTCCAGCGCACCGTTGAATAGGGTAATCGGTTTTTGCGAACGTATGCCTAAGCGAAAACCCAATTCCGGGTTGCTGATGATCATTGCAGCTTTCCAGCCGGTAAAATGCGTTTTCAGTGTGTTACCGAATTTTTTGTATAGTTCGGCGGTTTCCTGTTCGTCACCCAGACGTTCGCCGTAAGGCGGGTTGCAGATTAACAAACCGGGTTTCCAGCTTTCGGCAGGTTCCGCGTCTTCAATATCGCGGCGTTCGACGTGGATTTTGTGTTGCAGACCGGCATTGGCGATATGGGCCAATGCGGTGTTGACGGTATGGCGATTTTGATCGAAACCGACGATAACCGGCAGATTTTCCATGCCGATTTTTTTGCGTTGTTCGGCCTCCGTGCGTAATTTTTTCCAGCATTGTGCATCGTGTTTTTTCCAGCCGGTAAAGCCGAAATAGTCGCGTAACAAACCGGGCGCATAATCGGCGGCGATCATCGCGCCTTCTAATAATAGCGTTCCGGAACCGCACATCGGATCGAGTAATGAGCCCTGTTGCTTGGCGATTTTTGGCCAGCCGCTACGCAGCAACATTGCAGCAGCCAGATTTTCTTTCATCGGGGCTTTGATATTGACATCGCGGTAACCGCGACGATGCAGGCTTTCGCCGGAAAGGTCCAGGCTCAGCTGGGCGGTTTCGCCGTTCAAATACACGTTAATGCGGATATTGGGTTGTTCGGTGTTGATGCTGGGCCGGATTTGAAACTTGTCCCGCATCTGATCGACGATGGCATCTTTAACTTTTAACGCGCCAAAGTGGGTGTTGTTAATCGCTTCAGAATTTTTTGCACTGAATGAGACGGCAAAGCTGTCTTCAGGATTAATATGCTCGAACCAGTCGATTTTTTGTACGCCGTTATAAAGGTCTTGTTGGGATTTCACTTCGAAAGAACTGAGCACCAATAAAATGCGATTGGCAGTCCTCGACCACAGGCAGGCACGATATGCGCTCTCCAAGTCACCTTGAAATCCGACACCGGCCAGAGTGGCCTTGATATGGGTTATGCCGAGCGCGCGGAGTTCATCGGTCAGGATGGTTTCCATCGCTTTTGGGGTGGTGGCAAATAGTTGGTAAGTGGGCATAAAATCAAGGGGAAAGGCGAACGGCGAAAATAAGAAAGGCGCAAGGCTCGGGCTTATTTGCCTTGCACCTTGCGCCTTTCGTTTGCTTTTATTACTGAATCTTAATCAGCTCAACATCAAAGATTAATGCCGCATTTGGGCCGATAGCTCGGCCTGCGCCTTGCTCGCCATAAGCAAGATCTGATGGAATATAAAAGCGGAATTTTGCGCCTTCTGTCATTAACTGTACGCCTTCAGTCCAGCCTGAGATGACTCTGTTTAGCGGGAATGTGGCCGGTTCGCCGCGACTGTAAGAACTGTCGAACTCTTCACCATCAAGGGTAGTACCTTTGTAATGTACTGTTACGTTATCGGTAGCTGAAGGTGAGGTAGTGCCTGTTCCGGGGGTTAATATTTCGTATTGCAAGCCGGTTGCTGTCGTTACGATATTGGGTTTTTTAGCATTTTCGGCAAGAAAGGCGGTTCCTGCGGCTTTATTTTCTTCTGGGGTAGTGGCATTGGCCATTGAAAACATAGTAAATCCTATAAGAATGACGGCGACAATTAAAAGAACTTTAGTTTGAATTTTTCTCACGACTTATCCTTTTTATGAATGTAAGCATAATAGTTTACCAAAAAAATGAACTTTCGCTTTCTAATTCATTTTTGCATTTGCCTAATTGGCGTTGAAATAGGTTTGCTCGCTTGGCTACTTTGATGGCGACTCGCTGCAACCAGGTTTTTTTTAGAAAACTTTTGCGCTTAAAACCGCCATGTCCTTCATGGTATGCGAGGTATAAATTTTTGGCGTCCAGTTTCGATATGCCTAAGCGGGTGTGGCTGATGTTGCAGTACCAGCCGATAAAGTCAGTGGCATCGGCAAAGTCGTCGCGATCCGCTCCCCAGCTGCCTGCCTTGTTCTGATAACCCTCCCAGGTTTCATCTTTGGCTTGGGCATAGCCGTAGGCGCTACTGGCCCTGGGCAGCGGAATAAACCCTAGAAACCAAGGGCGTGGCGGTTGTGCATCGGCTACAAAGTGCGATTCCTGATGCATAATCGCCATTTGAATATGAATAGGTACTCCCCATTTTTCAAATGAGTTTTTAGCATCATCATACCAGTCTTCTTTTTCCCTGAAAGTAGAACATATATTGTCGCTATTTTTGGGCGGGAGTGCTGTGCAGGCCGTCAGAAAGAGTAACGAGAGCAGAACTAATGGCATTTTCATGATGTGTTGAGTTATTTAAGATTGAAATAATGCAGGCGATAAAAATAATTTCAATAGGAAAGAAAAAATATAATTCAGGCACTATAATTGCGTTAGGTAGCCTTGTACAGTATTTGAGCAACAGCATAACACGGAAAATCAGAGAGGAAAGTTAGATGAATTTAGATGTAAAGCGCCCCTATCGAAAGAATTTAATGTCGCGCGGTTTAATATATATGGGGGGAGAAGAGCAGGAAGTCACTATTAAAGATCTTTCTATTAGCGGTGTGCTTGCAGAACTAAAGCCCGATCAGACGAGTAGAGATGCTAAAGATGTATTTAATATGCTATCGGCATCGACTACGGTAGATTTATATCTTCCGGAAATCCGTTTAGCCGGCGAAGTCGAGGTGGTCAGGGTTGATATGATAGATGATCACATATTGCTGGCTCTAGAGTTTAGAAATGTTGCCTATGATGTTGATAATCAGCTGTATAAGAGAAAAGTTTATAGAAAAAACATGAAGGCTCCAGGCAGAATTCTGTTGGATGGAGAATATCGCGAGTTTACTACCGTCAATGTTTCGGTGGATGGATTAATGATTAATCTTGCGGAATTCATTGCCGTCAAACCGGGAGATATAACGGTTTTTGAGTTTGAACAATTGGGCTTGGACGGCGAGATAAAAGTGATATGGGTTGAACGAAGTGCCGATGCCGGAATGACGGTCGGTTTGGAATATGTGCATATGGAAAGAACAGCGATTAAGGGGATACCTCGCTTTGCTCGTTAACAAACTGCATAACCTCTTGCCACCAGGAAAGTTCTGGTGACAGTGGCATGGTGTTATGTCCCGCATCTTTAAATGTCCATAGTTTTTTGCTGTGCCGTAGCGACTCGAACAGCTTCAAGCTGTGAATGTTGGGGATAACTTCATCTTGTTCGGCCAGCAGTATTGCCGTGTTTCCAGAGTAATCAGTTAAGTTTTTAATGTTGTCGAATTTATCGCGGATTAACCATTTAGCCAGGAAAAACCAGTAATGGTGTTGGGCGACATCGGCCATACTGTCAAACGGCGTGACCAGAACAATGCCCTTAACCGGAACCTGTCCACTCTGCACGATTCCGCTGACTACGCCACTTCCGAGTGATTCTCCCCATAGGAAAATAGGGCTGCCAAAATCGTTCAAGGCCTGTTTTGCGGTTTGGATGCCATCGTCAATTAACGCCTGCTCCGATGGAACTCCCTTTCTAGCCGCATAGCCCGGATATTCGGCCAGAATTACCCGGTAATCTTGTATCTCCAATGCGTTTAGATAATAAGTCCGGTCGGTTGCAGAACCCGCATTGCCGTGAAAAACGATCACCGTGCCCTTGTGGGCTGTGTTGGATGCTTTGGCGATTAGTCCCCGGTAATCAGCCGTTGACGGCCAGAGTTTCAGGTTGGCTTGATCGGCCAGTTGCTGTTGGTCTTCAATTGAATACGTATCGGGGAAATAGATCATTTTTCGTTGGAATAGAAAAACGATCAGCAGGAGCAGTAAGTAGGTTAGCAGGATTGAAAGCATGGGTTTGATGGTCAAAGATTAAGCGCCGTCTACTCTGTTTTGCAGTATCTCAAAGCTTCTTTTACCGTGAAGCGCCGCAAGGATTATTATCTTTTCTTCCTTAACAAAATAGACGATTTTGTATGGGAATCTTTTGATGATGTGTTTTCTTGTCCCTTTGTATTCAATCGGGTGGATTTCAGGATTTCTCTTGATAAAGTTGATTCCTGCGTCAACCTGCAAGAGAAAGTCATATCCCAAGCCTATCCTGGTGTCTTCGTACCAAGAAAATATCTCCTTTAAATCATTTTCAGCCTCGCGGCTTACAATGACGGAATATTTCACTGCTTGCTCGCGATTCT
>JADHTX010000009.1 GCA_016784875.1 Methylobacter sp. | reverse complement strand
CGTGTAGCCACTGCTGTGGTTGGCCAAATCCTGGGCGAATTTAAAATCGGCAGGAAATTCGGCATAAATATGATATAGGATCTCGCCTTTTTTTACAGGACTACCCAGTTTTTTTAATAAATCAACACCTGCTTTCTTCATCATTGGTGCGCCTGCAAGCCGGGCGATTTTTGCCATTTGAAAGTTGTCGATACTGGTAACTACGCCATCGCAATCGGCAACAACATCATGACAAAGGCTTCCAGGATGTAGGTTGATCGTTTTTGCACCTTGGGCCTGAATCAGTGCATTCATTTTGGCCCCAGCTCGGCCAGATTCAAGTATGTCGCGAGCAATCGCATAGCCTTGGCCGCCACGTACGTCAGGATCGAATTCGATAATTCTGCCGGCCAGCTGCAAGGATTTTTGGCGTAAATCGAAAGGTGCGTCGGGATCATTTTGCAACACCTGCATAATGTCCCGAGCTTCCAGTATCGGACCGATGCCTCGGCCTATCGGTTGGCGGCCATCGGTGATCATGACTTCCAGATGAATATTAAGTCGGTCGCCGACAAATTCAAACAGCTTACGCAAAGCCAACGCCTGATTCATGTGCCGTACTTTGGCGGTCGGGCCGACCGGAATATCGATAATCAAATGCGTAGAGCCGGCTGCCAGTTTTTTGGACAAAATTGAAGCAACCATTTGTCCTTGAGAGTCGATTCCCAACGGGCGTTCGACAGAAATCAGCATGTCATCGACCGGCGCAAGCTTGGCCGTGCCGCCCCAAGCTAGACAACCGCGCTCCTGGCGCACGATGTCGTGTAGTTGCGCGGGCGTTAGATTGACCTCGGCCAGCACTTCCATCGTGTCGGCTGTGCCGGCGGGTGAGGTAATGGCGCGGCTGGAAGTTTTCGGTATCAACATGCCATGCGCGGCGACAATAGGCACGACCAGCATCGAAGTGCGATTGCCCGGAATGCCGCCAATACAATGTTTATCGGCTACCAGCGATTCATGCCAGTTCATGGTGTCGCCGGATTGCAACATCGCGCGCGTAAGAAAAAAAAGCTCATCACGGTCAAGGTTATTTTGCCCGGTGGCCACCAGAAATGCCGCCATTTCCATTTTCGAATAACGGGCTTCGACAATATCATTGGTGATATTGCTAAAGTCATCCTGATTGAGACGCTCGCCGTTAATTTTACGGCGCACTGCATCCATCGATCTTGGCGCTTCCGCATGATTGACAGTGACTAGGCAGCCTTCGTCGACATTGAGCTGAGCAAAGGCCTGCTCGGACAAGCCCAGTTCTCCCGGCAGCACGATGGAGTTATCATCGACTACGTTAAGCACTGCGAGAACCTTGGAGCCGTTGGTGCTAACTTGTATTTTAGACAGCGCCTGAAAGCCTTCGGCTCGGTAAATGCTGCATTCACGATTTAGGTAAGCGACGTTTTCATGATATGTATCGATAGCGATACGGCGGATTTGCAGGTTGTCAGTGCTCATGGCATAAAAGGAACTGTAGATAACATGGATTGATGATGCGGTTTGAGGTGGATATTGTCAACAATATAGGGCATCATTTGCACATGATAGGAGAGGTGGTGAAGTATTATTTATATCGGGAAAAATGAATCCTCACCATAGAAGAGATAAGGATATGAAGAAAGTAAATCCGTTAATTCAATAAATTGAAATCTTCTTGTTGATCGTGGTTATTTCTTGGATTTATGCTAAAAATGAATTTTTTCGGGGTCTCTGGAGTTTGGGAGGCTGTCTAAAACTTAAATACCAGAAATACCAATGAAAAAATGCATATGGGCGCTATCCAGTCCGTCTGAACAGCAATATCACGATCTTGAATGGGGTGTGCCGGTACATGACGATAGGCTGCTTTTTGAATTTTTGATTCTTGAAGGCGCTCAAGCGGGATTAAGCTGGTCTACCATATTGAATAAGCGAGACGGATATAGAAAAGCCTTTGATAATTTTGACGCTAAAAAGATTGCCGCTTACGATAATAGAAAAATTAGCGAACTGTTGGCTAACCCCGATATAGTCAGAAATAAATTGAAAATCAATGCTGCGGTCATCAACGCACAGGCTTTTTTAAATGTTCAACAGACATTTAGCAGTTTTGATGAATATATCTGGTTGTTCGTAGATGGCAAGCCGCTGCAGAATGCCTGGAAAACTGCCGCAGGTATTCCTGCTTCTACCGTAAGATCCGAGTTAATGAGCAAGGATCTTAAAAAACGTGGCTTTAAGTTTGTTGGAAGTACCATTTGTTATGCTTATATGCAGGCAGTGGGCATGGTCAATGATCACACCATCGATTGTTTTAGGCATGCAGAAATTAAAACCCAGTATCTATAAGGAGTAAAGTTATGCGTTACCTACATGTTATGGTTCGAGTTCATGACCTGAATGAATCGCTAGATTTTTATTGCAATAAACTTGGACTGGTCGAATGCGATAGGCTGGATAGTGAAACCGGTCGATTTACGCTGGTCTATCTATATGCGCCGCAGGATGCCGACCAGGCCGTAAAAATGCACGCTCCGTTGCTAGAGTTGACTTATAACTGGGATGCAGAAGATTATGAGGGTGGGCGCAATTTCGGTCATCTGGCTTTTGAAGTCGATAATATTTATCAAACCTGCCAAGAATTAATGGGTGCCGGAGTGGTCATTAATCGTCCTCCGCGTGACGGACGGATGGCATTCATACGTTCGCCGGACAATATTTCTATCGAGTTATTGCAAAAAGGAACGTCGCTAGCGCCTGTTGAGCCATGGCTTTCTATGGGAAATACGGGGACTTGGTAAGTATTTTTTGTCCATCTAACGTGTATTTGATGGGAGCAAGAACGATTTAAAATTGAAAAAAAGTTAAAGCTAGTCAGGTGATAACTCGAATGGCCGAAAATAGCGATTTGCGCTGTCATTAATGAAATTTATGTAGTAGACGCAAATTAAGTCAAATTAAAATGCGTTTTGTATCCAGTCTATGGTGCCGTTGCCGGAAATGGCGATTACGTCGAAACGAATTGGTTGATCGGTTTTTTGGGAAGCAAGGTACATATGCGTTGCCGCAATGATACGGGATTGCTTGGCTCGGGTGATGCTTTCAGCGGCACTGCCGTATTTATCGGTTTTGCGGAACCGGACTTCGATAATGACAAGCGACTGTTTGTCGGTCATGATTAAATCGAGTTCACCCTTTTTGCAGTGGAAATTCCTGGTGACGGGTTTGAGTCCCTTACTGATCAAGAAGTTGTGGGCTTGTTCTTCGGCGCTTTCGCCGCGAATTAAATGAGCCGCTTTTGTTTTAAGTTTAGTAAACAGCATGGTCAACTCGTTCTTGTCTCGTATCAACTGCCGGGGTGATGTGTTTGTACCCTTCGGCACTAAAGGTTATCTCAGGCTGTCCGTCAATAAACTTGGCGCAGAGCAGTTCACGTCGAATGCGTTGGTCGGTGGTCAGCGATAAATTCCCTGTTGCGCCGGGATAGGAGTCTGATTCAAGGGTTTCCATGCTAGTAGCTAAGTTGTATGCATCAATACCCATCGCAATCAGGCGTAAATAAGAGCTGGGAAATTGCTTCCATGTTTCTTGTAGTGCGTCCATTCCCAGTTCCCCTTGATAGGCGTTTTTAAATAACCAGGGAATATCGCAAAATGTAATTTTATTGAGATCGGCATCCAGTGTTGCGTTGATTTGTCCGGTATAAATAGTAGGCATCGCATACACTGCGAGGTCTCCAGCTTGATGAAATTGGAGTTGGGGGTTGATGGAGCGTGCCTCGGTGCTATAGGCGCTTAAAAAGATAGCGTCAGCATCCTGCCGTCTTCGTGGTGCGTATTTTATTTCAGGTATTAATTTTCGGATATTGTGGTAACGCTGCTCGCTTTCATCCAGGTTAAGCAGTTTTTTAATGGCCGATGAAAAGTCGGTTTCTTTGGGGTTGTAGCTCTGTGTTTCTAGAATAGTTCCGTCTTGATTTTCCCAGTTATCGGTTAAATAATTGGCAGTGCGTTTACCAGGTGCGTTTTCAGGAATCAGCAACAACACTTTTTGATGTCCATCTTGCCATGCCTTATGAGTGATTTGATCGGTGTCATCTAGTGGGCTGAGGCTAAATTGATAGAGTCGGTTTTTTCGTAGGCCTGGAATATGATTTAATGCCAGTACTGGTATATCAAAGGTAACGGTATCGGCTAGGCTTTGTAGGTGTTCTTTAGTTAGAGGGCCGATGATGAGTTGGGCGCCTTCAGCTAAAGCTTGATTGTATAAGGCTAGTGGCGTCGACTGTTCGCTGTCGTGAAAGTAAATAGTCGGTTTGGTTGTATTGTCTGCATGGTTGTAAGCAGCCATAAATCCGGCGCGGATGGCTCTGCCTGCGTGCACAAAAGCCCCCGAGTCGGGTAGCAGTAATGCAATGGCTTTAGGTTGTAAATGTGCAATTTCCGACGTGTCTAGTGGGGTATCTAGAAAACCTAAGTCGGCAGGATGTTCTGGAAAGCTTGCGCGCCATTGGCTTATTTGAGCGTTGAAGCCAGGTTGGTTTAAATATTTTAAGATATGAGCTAACGACATCCAGCCTGCTAAATCGTCTGTTTGGGTGGTCTGTAAGTCGGTATCGGGCAACAGGCGTAATGCTTCAATAATGGCAGATTGATTTTTTTCGAGCTCATCGGGAGTCGTTAAGAGCTTATGTAGTTCGATTCTGGACTTGGCGCTACCTAATAGGTTTCCAGTCAATGAATAGGCGAAGGCCTGCGATTGAAAATATTTAATTTGGTTGTCCAGGCTGAGCTGTTGCGGTTGAATTAGCGCTAGGCTTTCAATAGCCTGCTCGACCTCGCCAAAGCTGAGCAAAATTTGGGCATGCAGCATGCTCAACTGAGTGCGCTGCTCGAGCGACAGGTCGGTAGGATTAATCGCATCGGCTGCCTGTTTGGCGGTATTGCCATCGCCTGCTTGAACTAATGATTCAATGGACTTTAGGCGTTGCTGATTTTGTTCTGAAAATGTTGAGCTTGTTGGATGTTGGTATAATTCGATCATTTGTTCTGATCGATCGGTTCTTATCAGCGGCTGAGTTTTCAACGTTTCTTGTTGAGGCCAATCGCTTTTGGCAGACAATGGAGTGCAACCGGAAAAAAGTACTAGACCGGGAAGCAGGGCGCATAATAATGGTAGCTTATATATGAGTTGCATCTTTTTGGGGGGTTTCAAGTGAGAGTATTGAATGTCAAGTGAATGCGGCAAATTATACGTTGTTGCTACACCGATAGGTAATTTAGCAGATATTACGTTCAGAGCGGTTGAAATTTTAAAGCAGGTCGATTTGATTGCCGCCGAAGATACTCGGCATGTAAAAATGTTGTTACAGCATTACGGCATTAGCAATAAACTGATTTCGCTGCATCAACATAATGAAGATAAGGCCTCAAGCAGCTTACTGGAAAAACTGCGGGAAGGTTTGTCGATTGCATTGGTTTCCGATGCAGGGACGCCGTTGCTAAGCGATCCCGGCATGCCGCTGGTCAAAATGGTCAAGGATGCGGGCGTTGATGTGGTGCCTGTGCCTGGCGCTTGTGCATTGATCGCAGCCTTGTCGGCGGCGGGGCTGCCAGTTACTCAGTTCGTTTTTGAAGGCTTTTCTCCGCGAACCTCGTCGGCTAGAAAAGCTTTTTTTAGTGAGCGCTTATTGCGTCCGACTACCTGGGTGTTTTACGAATCCAGTCATCGGATTCTGTCTTCATTGCAGGATATGGCCGAGGTTTTACCCTTAGATCGTCAGATTGTTATTGCCAGGGAGTTGACCAAGATGCACGAAACCATTGTCAAAACTAGCCTAGCAGAGGCGCTTAAATTGGTTGAGCAAAACGGCAATATGAGGAAGGGGGAATTTGTGGTTATTGTCGATGGCGCGACCATCAGTAAAAAAGATCAGGTTATTACGCCCGAACAGGAAAAAATACTGCGCGTTCTGTTGGGTGAATGTTCAATGAAGACAGCAGTTGCAATGGCTGTAGAAATTACCGGTGTTAAGAAAAAGCTTTTGTATCAGGCGGCGTTAGACTTGGGTAAGGCGAAAGAGGCTTAGTTTTTCCGTTAATGCGGATTGGTGGTTATTTTTGGTCTGGTTTTTGCTAACAATTTAGGTCGACGTGCATATCATATTGATGTGGATGTGTGATACACTAGGCGCTGAAAGAGTCGGCTGAGCAGTCGCTGTTTTATCGCAAGATAAGATGGAGGAAAGTCCGGGCTCCATTGGGCAGGGTGCCAGGTAACGCCTGGGAGGCGTGAGCCTACGGAAAGTGCCGCAGAAAATATACCGCCTGTCACTAGTGACCGGTAAGGGTGAAAAGGTGCGGTAAGAGCGCACCGCGCAACTGGTAACAGAAGTGGCATGGTAAACCCCACCCGGAGCAAGATCAAATAGAGGGACAGACGCGTGGCCCGCGCGGTTCCTGGGTAGATTGCTTGAGCGGCAGGGTGACTTGCCGCCTAGATGAATGACTGTTCTCGACAGAACCCGGCTTACAGGCCGACTCTTTCTTTCTTTTTTCGAGTATTTTGCGCTGTTTTCCTGTAGCTGCTTTTTATTCATGCAGTCATAAAATACCTATTTTTG
Organism: Methylobacter sp.; assembly: GCA_016784875.1. Lineage (GTDB taxonomy): Bacteria > Pseudomonadota > Gammaproteobacteria > Methylococcales > Methylomonadaceae > Methylobacter_A. The sequence continues at coordinate 22,606 of JADHTX010000009.1, read as the reverse complement.
GTGTCCATCCTCATTACGCCTTTGTTACTGGATCTAGTTCTCATTTTTTATCAAAAGATTGGAGATTTCCGGCAGCTTCATACTTAAAGTGTTTTCTCACTAAGTCTAATTAACTTTCTAATAAAAAATGGAAATTATTTTCATATGTTTTATATGGTTATAGCTTGTTCTGGTTGATGTGTAAGTCATTGTCGAAAAAGAAAGAATCTAAATGAAATCGTCCTTGACTAGGGGTTATTAGAAAACTATAGTGGACATAAGTGGAGAAAAGTGGAAAAAAGGGGTTTTTTGGGGTATCTGGGGTAGATCTTGTTTCGAGGCATTAGTTCAATCAATCTAGACGGTAAAGGACGTCTTGCAATTCCTACCCGTTATCGGGAGGAGTTACAGGATTGTTGTGAGTGTCAGATGGTCGTGACGGTCGCTGTTAATGAGCGATGTGTTGGAGAGGATGGTTGTCTGTGGCTTTATCCGATGCCTGAGTGGGAAAAGCTTGAGCAAACGATCAGTAAATTACCTACCTTAAATAAAATGGCCGGGAAGTTAAGGCGATTTGTTATCGGTAATGCATCTGAATGCGAGATGGATGGGCAAGGGCGTTTGTTGCTGCCGGAAAAGTTGAGATCGTTTGCGAAAGTAGACAAGAAAATTGTCTTGGTTGGTCAGCTCAATAAATTTGAACTCTGGAATGAAGAGGCCTGGGGATTAAAGGAAACTGAATGGCTGAATGGTGATGATAATGAGGGCTTGGAAGAATTAGGCTCATTATCCTTTTAATGCGGGAGATTTGTTAGTGGAACATTTGCCCGTTATGTTTGCAGAAGCTTTGCAGCAGTTGGCTATTAAAGAAGATGGTATTTATTTGGATTGTACGTTCGGTCGGGGCGGACATAGTCAGGGGATTTTAAATTTACTGGGTTCATCGGGTCGTTTGCTGGCGTTTGATCGTGACTTGGATGCGATTAACTCAGATTATGCGCAAGCTATGCTTGAAGATAAACGCTTTGAGTTGAAGCACACACATTTTTCTGAGCTGGAAAGTATCATTACCCGTGAAGGCTTAGCAGGAAAAATCGACGGTATATTGATGGATTTAGGGGTGTCATCGCCACAATTAGACAATCCGGAAAGAGGCTTTAGTTTTTTGCGCGATGGGCCATTGGATATGCGTATGGATGGCAATGCGGGGGTTACGGCTGAACAATGGCTGGCCAGCGTTGATGAAAATCAGTTAGTAAAGGTCTTATTTGATTATGGTGAAGAACGTTTTGCACGGCGCATAGCTCACGCGATTATTGAGAAAAGAGCGGAAGTGCCAATTACAACAACCAGAGCGTTGGCAAAGCTAATTGAAGATGTGATACCGGTAAGAGAAAAGCACAAGCACCCTGCAACCCGTAGTTTTCAAGCGATCCGTATTGAAATCAATAGTGAGTTGGATGAGTTAAAGGCTGTTTTGCAACAGTCTGCCAAGATTTTGAAGCCGGGTGGTCGCTTGGTAGTTATTTCATTTCATTCATTGGAAGATCGCATCGTCAAACGCTTTATCAGGGCTGAGTCCGGGGCTAAATATAATCCGGGCAAATTGCCGATTAAAGAAATCGATATAGCTAAGGGTATTTTGAAGAAAACAGCTAAAGCCTTGAAAGCAGGGCGGCAGGAGGTTGTTCAAAACGCTAGGTCACGAAGCGCAGTTATGCGAGTAGCCGAGAGGGTGTAAGTGGCAATAAGTCGCTATTTAGGTTTAAGTGGGCTGATTTTAGTGCTGGTGGTCTCTGCTCTGGCAGTGATTTACAGCAAATATCAGTCTCGATTAATCTTTATTGATATTCAAAAACAGGAAAGAGCGCTTGATCAGTATGAGGTGGAATGGGGGCAGCTGCAATTGGAGCTGACAACCTTGGCAGAACAAAATCGGGTAGAACAAGTAGCGCGCGAGCAATTAAAGCTGGTTATGCCGTTACGGGAAAAAGTTATTTATATAAAGCCGTAAATGATACATTTTCAAAGTCAAAATAAGGCAAGAAAATTGGAAAGCAATTTTTCAGGCCGAAGGAAAATAGTGGTCGTTTTTATAATGGCTTGCATGGCGGTGCTGGTGGGGAGGGCTGTCGATTTACAGGTGCTGAATAAGCAGTTTCTTAAAGAGCAGGGCGATATGCGTCATGTCAGTGATGTAAAAGTGGATGCATATCGAGGCATGATAAAAGATAGGAATGGTGCGCCGTTGGCAATTAGTACCCCGGTCGAGTCGATTTGGATGAATCCACAACAGACTAAGCCGGGAATGGAAATGAGGCAAATGGAAAAGATATTGAATTTGCCGAAGGGAAAGTCCAGTGAGCTGATTAAGGCAGATACCCATAAGCAGTTTGCTTATATTGCTCGCCAAGTGAGTCCGGTGGTTGCTGATCAGGTAAAAGCATTGAAGCTAGAGGGTGTTTATTTTGAACGAGAATTCAAGCGGTATTATCCTGCCGGAGAGGTTTCCGCGCATTTAGTCGGCTTTACTAATATTGATGATATTGGTCAGGCGGGGCTTGAATCAGGTTATGAAAAATCATTAAAAGGCATTCCCGGCAGCAAACGGGTTATCAGGGATGGGCAACGCCGAATTATTGAGGATGTGGAAAATATTAAAGAGCCTATTGCAGGCAGGAATTTAGAGTTAAGTATCGATCAACGCATTCAGTACTTAGCGTACCGGGAACTGCAGTTGGCATTTAATCTTCATGAGGCAAAATCGGCTGCACTAGTGGTCTTGGATGCAAAGAGCGGGGAAATTCTGGCGGCGGTGAATCAGCCGTCATTTAACCCGAATACCAGAAAGAGTTTAAAAGAAAGTTTGTACAGGAATAGATCGATAACCGATGTATTTGAGCCGGGGTCGACGATCAAGCCATTTGTGGTCGCCGCCGCTTTGGATGGCGGATATATCAAGCCGGATGACATATTTGAAACCCATGGAGTCTATCCTATCGGTAGGCATGTGGTAAGGGATGTGCATAACTATGGGACACTGGATTTGACAGGAGTACTGAAAAAATCCAGTAATGTGGCGGTAAGTCAGATCGCCTTAAGCATGCCGCCGGAATTTTTTTGGAGAGCCTACCATAAACTGGGTTTTGGTGTTGCGCCAGGTTCCGGGTTTCCCGGGGAAGCCAGTGGAAGTTTGCTGGATTACCAAAATAGGAGTGACTTTGAAACGGCGACTTTGTCGTTCGGTTACGGTGTGAGTACCTCGGCATTGCAATTGGCGAGAGCCTATACGGCATTAGCGGATGACGGTATTTTACATTCTGTTAGCTTGTTAAGGCGGGATGAGGATATTGACGCCCAACGGGTATTTTCTATCAGGACCGCCAGGAGAGTCAGGGCCATGATGGAAACCGTTTTGCTGAAAGACGGCACGGCTTACGAGGCTAGAGTAGATGGCTACAGCGCTGCCGGTAAAACCGGTACGGTAAAAAAAGCCGGTGCGGGCGGATATGTTGATAAAAGTTATTTTTCTGTTTTTGCAGGTATGGCGCCGACAAAAAATCCTCGATTGATTGTCGTCGTCATGGTTGATGAGCCTTCTACTGGGCAATATTACGGCGGGATAGTCTCTGCCCCGGTATTTTCCAAGGTGATGGCGGGAGCCTTGAGAGTATTGGAAGTTGCGCCAGATCGGCAGGACAATATGCCCATCTTGCTGACACGGCAAGGATCTTAATTTGTCGACTACAGGAGAGCGGAGACACATTGTGTTTCAGCTGAAGGATTTATTAAGCGGGCTTACCTCGGTTCCAGATCAGCTTGATATACCGATTAACGGTTTAGTTTTGGATAGTCGGGCGGTAGTTGATAATGATCTATTTATTGCTTTAGCCGGTGCTAAACAGCATGGCTTGACGCATGTTGAACAAGCAATCAAGAATGGAGCAAGTGCAGTTATTTATGATCCATCCGGCGATGGGCGGCAGCTGGCAGAGACATTGCGGTGCAGTAATTCTAATCTTGTACCGATGATCGCGGTGGAGAATCTGAGTTTGACGCTGGGAAAATTGGCCGCACGTTTTTATGACAATCCATCCAAGTTTATGAATGTTATCGGTATTACCGGTACGAATGGTAAAACGTCTTGCAGTCAGTTTTTGAGCCAGATGTTGGATAATTGCGGAATTATAGGGACACTCGGTTGGGGCGAGTGGGGCAAGCTTAATCAAACTTTGAATACCACGCCGGATGCATTGGCAATTCAGAAAATACTGGCTGAATTGTTAATAGAGAACAAGCGCACGGTGGCGATGGAAGTTTCATCGCATGGTTTAGAGCAAGGCCGAGTTAATGGCGTGGTTTTTAATGGCGCAGTATTTACTAATATCAGCCGTGATCATCTGGATTATCACGGCACGATGGATGCTTATATTCAGGCCAAGTTGGCATTATTAAAAATGCCGGGTTTAGCTTTTGCTGTAGTAAATTTAGATGATGTTTACAGTGAACGGATTATTGCCGCAGTACCTGATTCAATAAAGCTATGGCTGTTTAGTAGCAAAGGAAAATTAGCGAATTTAGGCGAGTGTGTGAGGGCTGAAAACATCCTGCATAAAGCAGATGGTATCGAATTTGATCTGCGTTGGATGACAGAGAACCAGCGAGTAAAAGTGCCTCTTTTCGGCGATTTTAATGTAGAGAATGTCCTGGCCGTTTTAACCGTGATGCTGGCCATGGGCGACTCGTTGCAGGCATCCGTTAAACGACTGGTTGATATAAAGCCGGTTGATGGTCGTATGGAGCGGTTTGGGACAGATAGCGATCCATTAATTTTTGTGGACTATGCCCATACGCCGGATGCATTGGACAAAGTTTTATCCAGTTTGCGCAAGCATTGTAAGCAGGACTTATGGGTGGTTTTCGGATGCGGCGGCAATAGAGATACGGGTAAGCGCCGGCAAATGGGACAAATTGCAGAACAGTGGGCGGATCATGTGGTTATTACCGATGACAATCCGCGTTACGAAAACGCATTGGAAATAGTTAACGATATTTTGGCCGGTTGCAGATCAACAAAGGTTGAAGTTATACAAAATAGAGAGCTGGCGATACAAAAAGTGATAGCAACTGCGGCAAAAAATGACTGCATTATCATTGCAGGTAAAGGCCATGAGCAATATCAGGAAATCAATGGTGTGCGACAGTCATTTCAGGATAGATTGGTGGTGATGGAAGCTTTAGACAGACGTAAGGCTTAAGAATGAATATGAGGTTAAGTGAAATTGCAGCATGTGTGCAGGGAAAATTGAACGGGGAAGATGTAGTCATCTCATCGGTCAGTATTGACACTAGGGTGATAAAGCCGGGACAGCTTTATGTTGCAATTAAAGGACATAACTTTGACGGCAATGAGTTTGTAGATAAGGCTGAACAAGCCGGAGCTTCGGCAGCGATTGTTCATAAAGGCGTTACAGTAACAATACCGCATATCGTGGTTGACGATACGCACCTAGCCTTGGCCGAGTTGGCAGGCGCTTGGCGAAAGAAAGCGACCGTGTCGGTAGTTGGAATTACCGGCAGTAACGGCAAGACCACAGTAAAGGAAATGACTGCGGCAATTTTGTCCGGTGTTGGCAACGCTTCGGCTCATGGCTCTTGCCTAAATCCAGTTAATACCTTGTTTACTCAAGGTAACTTGAATAATGACATTGGTGTGCCCTTAACTTTGCTGCGCTTAAATGCACAACATCGCTATGCCGTTATCGAGATGGGGGCAAACCATCCCGGTGAAATTGCATATACCAGCAAATATGCGCAAGCCGATGTTGCGATCATCACTAATGTGGGGGCGGCGCATATCGAAGGTTTCGGTAGTGTGGAGGGTGTAGCTAAAGCGAAAGGGGAAATAATTCAGACGCTTGGGCAGAACGGCGTGGCAGTGCTTAATTATGACGATGCCTATTTCGACTATTGGACAACGGTAGCAGGAACAAGAAAGGTCATATCGTTTGGGCGAAATGGATCAGCTGCTGTTACGGCGCATTCTATTAAAACAGAAATTAATGATCATGAGTTTGCGACTACCTTTACATTAGTGACCACAGCAGGTGAGTTGGCAGTAAAACTGAAGTTGGCAGGTCGGCACAATGTGGTTAACGCCTTGGCTGCAACGGCGGCATGCTTGGCTCTGGACATCAATTTGCATCAGATTAAGCAAGGGCTGGAAAGTGTAAATCCGGTCACGGGGCGTTTGCAGCCGTTGGTTAGTCGTCTAGGCAATATTGTGATAGATGATACTTATAACGCCAATTCAGCCTCACTGAAAGCAGGACTGGATGTGTTGGCTAACTGTAAAGGAAAACGTTGGCTGATTTTAGGGGCTTTTGGCGAACTGGGGCCTGAAAGTCTCAAAATGCATGAACAAATGGGTGAGCTAATCAAATCAAGTGGTGTCGAGCGTCTTCTGGCCGTAGGTTCCGATGCTCAAAATACGGTAAAGGTTTTTGGCGAAGGAGCCACTTTTTTTGATACCCAAGATGATTTAATTGAAGTGTTAAAGCAAGAACTCAAAGGTGATGAAGCGATATTGGTCAAAGGATCAAGGGCTCAGCGCATGGAGAATGTAGTGGCTGCACTGGTTGAAAACTACAGGATATAAATAATGTTACTTTATTTTGCAGATTATTTAATGACCTTTGATGGTGGGTTCAGGGTATTTCACTACTTGACTTTTCGCGCCATTCTAGGCGCCTTAACCTCGCTGGTTATTTCTTTCATAATCGGTCCGGTCATGATCAGGAAATTAAGTCGCAACAAGATCGGCCAGAGTATCCGTGAGTTGGGTCCTCAATCGCATTATGAGAAAAAAGGCACGCCAACCATGGGCGGAACCTTAATACTGGTCGCAATTGCTATTAGCACATTGTTGTGGGCGGATCTGAGTAATCGCTATATCTGGGTTATTTTATTGGTGACTCTGGGTTACGGCATCATCGGTTTTATTGATGATTATAGAAAAGTCGTCAAGGGCAACAGCGATGGTTTGTCGGCTAAAGCCAAATATTCATGGCAATCGGTCATAGGTTTATTGGCAGCTGTTTTCTTGTATAAAACAGCGATACTTCCGGCAGAAACACAATTGATTGTCCCGTTCTTTAAAGACGTCATGCTGGATATGGGCTGGATATACGTAGTTCTAACCTATTTTGTGATAGTTGGAACCAGTAATGCAGTCAATTTAACCGATGGGCTGGACGGGTTGGCGATTATGCCAACCGTGATGGTTACAACCGGCTTGGGGATTTTTGCGTATTTATCAGGACATGTGACTTTTTCACAATACCTGGCGATACCTTACTTGCCGAATGCCGGCGAGTTGATTGTGTTTTGTGCCGCTTTGGTCGGTGCCGGATTAGGCTTTTTATGGTTTAACGCCTATCCCGCAATGGTGTTCATGGGCGACGTTGGCGCACTGGCGCTGGGGGCGGCTTTAGGTGTGTTGGCGGTGTTGGTCAGACAAGAAATCGTATTGATGATTATGGGCGGTGTGTTTGTCATGGAAACGGTATCTGTGATTATTCAAGTTGCCTCTTTCAAATTGACTGGGAAACGTGTTTTTCGTATGGCACCGATACATCATCACTTCGAATTAAAAGGGTGGCCGGAACCTCGCGTAATAGTGCGATTCTGGATTATTACTGTCATTTTGGTGTTAATTGGCTTGGCTACTTTGAAATTGAGATAAGAAATGGATAGCGCAGCAATTACAGTATTATTAAAGAAGAATTTTGCGTTAGATCCGCAAACTTCCAAAGTATTGGTCGTGGGTCTAGGCAACACGGGGATTTCGGTTGCGCATTATTTACAAAGTTTAGATTTTAAGTTCGCGATTATCGATAGTCGTGCCAAGCCGCCGATGATGGATGAGTTTTTCCAGCAAATGCCCGATACGCCGGTGTTTACCGGAGGTTTTGATGAGGCTGCGTTTAAAGTGGCGACACATTTGGTGGTTAGTCCCGGCGTGTCGCTGAATGAACAGGCGATCATTAAAGCTATAGCTAATGGTTCGAAAATAGTGAGCGATATAGACCTATTTGCCTGTTCAGTTGAAGTCCCCATTGTTGCCATTAGTGGCTCCAATGGCAAAAGCACAGTGACCACGATGCTCGGTGAAATGGCAAAAGCAATTGGGATAGAAGTGGGTGTAGGTGGAAATCTGGGTACGCCGGCGTTGGATTTGCTGAAGTTAAATGCACAAATGTATGTGCTGGAGCTATCGAGTTTTCAACTGGAGCGAACTTCAGCTTTGAATTCGGTTGCGGCGACGGTACTTAACGTCAGCGCTGATCATCTGGATAGGCATGTCGATTTAGCCGAATACGCACGAGAAAAACAAAGAATATTTAGAGGCGACGGCGGAATGATCATTAATGCCGATGATCCAGTCGTTTACGCTATGCAGGATAAAGCTAGGAAGGTATTTACTTTTTCAATTAACAAGAAAGCCGACTTCCATCTAGCATTTAAAGGCGATATAGAATATCTAATGCATAAAGAATCATGCTTGATGCCATTGGCTGAACTGCCTCTTGAGGGCAGGCATAACGCGGCCAATGCCTTAGCGGCATTAGCCTTAGGTGTGATGATGGGGTTGGATGAGCAGGTCATGTGTAATGCTTTGCGCAAATTCAAAGGGCTCAGCCATAGGATGCAGCGTGTCGCAGAAATACGTGGTGTTACTTGGGTTAATGATTCGAAGGCAACCAATATCGGTGCCTGCATAGCAGCTTTACAGGGGTATGCTCGCAAGGTGATTCTTATTGCCGGGGGTGACGCTAAAGGTGCGGATATGAATGAATTGGCACCTGCAATCAAAGAAAAAGCAAAAAGCGTGGTGTTAATCGGCAAAGATGCAGGGCTTATAAAGCAAGCTTTGAATGGATGTGTACCTGTTTATTCGGCAGACAATATGGCTCATGCGGTACAGATTGCGGCGGATCTTGCCGAAGCCGGTGACAGTATTTTACTGTCACCGGCTTGTGCCAGCCTTGATCAATTTAAAAATTACCAGGATAGAGGGGATAAATTTACCAAAGCAGTGTTCGCGTTGGTTGACCGTGCGGCATCGTCAAAAGCATCTACTTTGGTTTTGCCATCCGTGGCGGCGATATGATCAATCAACAACGTCCGGAGCAAAAATGAAAAATTCGGTTGGCCGATTTCATTTTGATCCGGTTTTGCTTTTCGTGAGTATCAGTTTATTACTGATCGGTTATGTGATGGTTGCATCCGCATCATTACATTTGGGTATAAAAATGACAGGGAATGGTTTGTATTACCCTGTCAGGCAGTTAATGCATATAGGTTTAGGACTGCTTTTTGGCGGGGCAGTGGCAGTAGTTCCAATGCGAGTTTGGGAAAAGAATGGCCCTGTATTGTTCCTCGCAGGATTACTATTACTGGTTATTGTGCTAATACCTGGTCTTGGCGTAAAGGTCAACGGCAGCGTGCGTTGGTTGTCGATAGGTGGAGTAAGGGTGCAAGTTTCAGAAGTTGTAAAGTATTTTTCCGTTATCTATATGGCAGGTTATGTCACTCGATATCAGGAATTAGTCCAGAACGCAGCTTTCGGATTACTTAAACCGCTGGGATTGTTTTCGGTGGCCAGTCTGTTGTTATTAATGGAGCCGGATTTTGGTTCTGCTGTCGTCATTATAATGATAGCCATGGGTATCATGTTCTTAGCCGGAGCGAGATTATCTCAATTTATAGTACTGCTGTTGGTATTTAGTGTATTGGCAATGTTGTTGGTTTATTTTTCGCCATACCGTTTAATTCGAGTCACCAGTTTTATGGATCCTTGGGCTGATCCGTTGAAAAGCGGGTTTCAATTAGTGCAGGCACTTATTTCATTTGGGCGAGGGGAGTGGCTGGGTGTAGGTTTGGGTAGCGGCGTACAAAAATTGTTTTATTTACCGGAAGCTCATACAGATTTTTTATTCTCAGTGATAGGTGAGGAATTAGGCTTGGTCGGTGTAGTTACAGTTATTGGTTTGTTTTCGTTATTGGTCTGGCGCACATTTGCAATAGCAATAGCAGCTGAACAGGCAGGTCAACGGTTTTCCGCTTTCATTGCCTATGGTCTGGGTATTTGGTTCGGCTTTCAGTCGTTCGTCAATATGGGCGTTAATATGGGGATTTTGCCGACTAAGGGATTGACCTTACCGTTGATGAGTTATGGCGGCGGCAGCATGATGATCATGTGCTGCGCGATTGGCTTGTTATTTCGGGTGCAGAGTGAGGTCGCAGAGATAAATGCTGGTGCAGGGAATACACGACGCACGGGAACGAGAGGCAGGTATGGTTAAAAGCTTGCATCCCTTGCCAATACCCGATAGGCGTTGCATCGTAATTATGGCAGGAGGAACTGGTGGACATGTGTTTCCTGCTCTGGCGGTAGCCCAAGAGTTGGTTGAAAAAAATTGGCAGGTTAGCTGGCTAGGCACCAAGAAAGGGCTGGAAGGCAGGGTGGTTCCAGAACAGGGTATAGAGATAGACTGGTTGTCTGTTGCAGGGGTAAGAGGCAAAGGATGGCTGTCGAAAATAACGGCAGTATTGTTGCTGGTAAAGGCATGTGGTCAAGCATTGAAAATATTGCATCAGCGAAAACCGGATGTGGTGCTAGGCATGGGTGGGTTTGTTGCCGGGCCGGGCGGACTGATGGCAAAACTCTTAGGTATACCTCTGGTTATTCATGAGCAAAATCGGGTGCCCGGTACCACTAATCGGTTACTGGCACGAATGGCCAACCAGGTATTGGAAGCATTTCCGGGTAGTTTTGATAAGAAGCTTAATGCCAAATTCACCGGAAACCCGTTAAGAAAGCAGTTTGTAATCCCGTTCAATTCCTCCTTTTCAAAGGGGGAAGCAAATCCAGTCATTGCAAAAGTGAATGGCCTAACACCCCTTTTGGAAAAAGGGGTGTTAGGGGGGATTAAAATATTAGTCGTTGGTGGTAGCCAGGGAGCTCAAGTATTAAATGAAGTCGTACCTGAGGCTCTGGCAGAATTAAAGAATGCAGAAGTTAGGCATCAAACTGGCGAGGCAATGCGGCAGCAGGTTGAGAGTCGGTATAAAGCTCTAGAAGTAAACGCAGAAGTGAATGCCTTTATAGAAGATATGGTGTCGGCCTATCAATGGGCGGATCTGGTGATTTGCAGATCTGGGGCAATGACCGTCAGTGAAGTGGCGGCCGCAGGGGTTCCAGCAATATTTATACCCTTGCCGAATGCGATTGACGACCATCAAACAGCTAATGCCCGCTATTTAACCGATGTAGGCGGAGGGATGTTATTGATGCAAAAAGATTTAGATGCAATAACGTTGGTAGATCACATAACTAAGGCAATTAAAAAATTGGATGTAATGGGTAACACTGCAAAAAAATATGCACGGCTGGATGCAACGGAAATCGTAGCCGGTGTTTGCATAGCTGAGGCTAAATTATGACAAATCAGCAAGAAAGCCAATTTGCAAGATACAGGTGCCCAAAAAATGGCATATACGGAAGTATGGACAGATATTTTGCTTCATGTAAAAGCAGTTGTCCTTGCATTCTCAAGGGTTATGCAACGAATAGATCAACGCAGGTAGCCGCTGTCTCGGGATGTGCGTTATGACCTCGCCAAACAGTCAGGTGTCGACGCAGGCACTAGGCAGCATAGATCGGATACATTTTGTCGGTATTGGCGGGACCGGTATGAGCGGTATTGCAGAGGTTTTGTCAAATCTTGGTTATAAAGTATCAGGTTCGGACATCAAGGAAAGTTCGGTTACTCAACGGTTGGCAGGCTTAGGTGTGGCGATTAATATCGGCCATAAGCGGGAAAATATAGCTGAGGTTGATGTCGTTGTTGCTTCCAGCGCGATAGATCGCAGTAATGAGGAAATTGACGAAGCCTATATTCAAAGAATTCCTGTCATTCCGCGTGCCGAAATGCTGGCCGAGTTGATGCGTTTCAGATTTGGTATTGCTGTTGCAGGAACCCATGGCAAAACCACAACTACCAGTTTGACCGCAAGTATTCTGGCCGAAGGGGGACTTGATCCAACCTTTGTAATTGGTGGACGCTTAAATAGTGCAGGCAGCAATGCAAAATTGGGATTAGGCCATTATTTAGTTGCTGAAGCCGATGAAAGCGATGCTTCATTCCTGTATTTGCAGCCGATGATGGCCATAGTCACTAATATTGATCAGGATCATATGGCGACCTATGAAGGCAGTTATCAACGGTTAAAAGATACTTTTATTGAGTTTTTACATCATCTGCCTTTTTACGGATTGGCTGTGATGTGCCTGGATGATGAAGGTGTCAGGGCAATCTTGCCGGAAATATCCAAGCCGGTAACGACTTACGGAGTCCATGAAGACGCCGATGTACGCGCGGTAAATATTAAACAGCAGGGCATGCATACTTCTTTTGAAGTTTTACGAAGAGGCGACTATCCGCCGTTGCAGGTTACATTGAATATGCCTGGCTGGCATAACATGCTTAATGCATTGGCGGCAATAAGCGTTGCAACCAAGCTGGCAGTGGATGATGTTGCAATTATTAATAGCCTGAGTACGTTTAAAGGCATAGGCAGGCGTTTTCAAATTAACGGTGACTTGCCCATGGGCGAGGGTAAGCTGACACTGGTTGACGACTATGGACATCATCCGCGTGAAATTGCTGCGACGCTTGAAGCCTTGCGTCAGGCTTGGCCGGATCGCCGTGCAGTAGTCGTGTTTCAGCCGCATCGCTATACCCGTACCCGGGATTTATTTGAAGATTTCGTGCAAGTGTTGTCTACCGTAGACGTGCTGATTTTGATGGATGTTTATACTGCGGGTGAAACGGCAATTCCTGGTGCGGATGGCAGAGCATTAAGTCGGGCAATTCGAGTAAGGGGACAAATTGATCCGGTTTTTGTCGAAAATTGGGAAGAATTGCCACAAATATTGGCGGGTATCGTAAATGCAGAAGATGTGATATTGACCATGGGGGCAGGTAATGTCGGACAGGTTGCATCACAGTTACCACAATTGTTAGCAACAATTCTCAATATATAATAAAGCCAAGTAAATTTTGATTGTGGGTTGCTATATAAGCAATTGATTATATGGTTGTTGTTTTGCATTATTGCGGAATATACGTGGTTTTACTTATGTCATTCTACTTATTAATGCCGTATATTGTTATTGCTTAACGAATAAAATAGGGGGGTATTGTTGTACGTTTTTGGACTCCCTCAAATAGACAAATTAAACTGGGTTTTGTTGATATTTAATGGTCAAAATTCATTAAATCGATTTTCAAGCAAATTATGAAAAGACTGACAGATTATTGTCTTGTAGTGACTGAACGTAGTAGACATTTTTCAGGGCGGGGTCCCAACAAGAAATGACAATTGAAATGGCGATTGCAGGAAGTCAGGATAATAGCATGAAGCCGTTGCCGAAAGGTCGAGTGCTTAAGCATGAAAAGCTGTCTAAGTACACCAGTTGGCGTATTGGCGGTCCTGCTGATCAACTGTACATTCCGCAAGACCGGCAGGATCTGATTGAGTTTATCAGGACATTGCCGGAATCTGAGCCGGTGTTTTGGATGGGGCTGGGTAGTAATTTATTAGTCAGGGATGGCGGCATACGTGGCACGGTGATTAATACCAAGGGCCGATTAAAAGAGATGCACTTAACCGAGGATGGCTTGGTTTATGTCGAGGCGGGCGTCCCTTGTGCTCATGTGGCGCGTTTTTGCGGCGAAAAAGGTTTGATCGGTGCTGAATTTTTGGCGGGTATACCCGGAACCATGGGGGGGGCTTTGAAGATGAACGCCGGCGCCTTTGGCGGGGAAACCTGGGCCATTGTTAAGCGTGTGGAAATGCTGGATATGTCGGGTAAGGTGACGGAAAGAAAGCCGCAGGATTTTACGGTGAGTTACCGGTCGGTAAAGAGCTTAAATAAGGAGTGGTTTCTATCCTGTCTGTTAACGTTACAGCAAGGCGATACGACTTTAAGTCAACAGAAAATTAAAGGTTTACTGGAAAAACGGGCAGCAACACAACCGACCAACCAACCCAGTTGTGGGTCGGTATTTAAAAACCCGGAAGGCGATTATGCGGCAAGATTGATAGAACAAAGCGGTTTAAAAGGCCATTCAATTGGCGGTGCTTGTGTGTCGGAAAAACATGCAAATTTCATTATCAATATCGGCAATGCAACTGCAGCCGACATCGAAGCCTTAATTTATTATGTACAAGATAAGGTTGAACAACAACAGGGGGTGGTCTTGCAGACTGAGGTTTGTATGGTTGGTGTAGCAATATGAAAGCATTAGCGATTAATAATCCGGAACAATTCGGTCGAGTCGCGGTAATGATGGGTGGTTCGGCGGCAGAAAGGGAAGTCTCGTTAAAAAGCGGAGCCGCTGTTTTTCAGGCTTTAAAACATCAAGGTGTGGATGCGCTTGCCATTGATGTTACCGGTAGTCCGATTGATGCATTGGCAGGACTCAAGATTGACCGGGTATTTAACATCATTCACGGACGCGGCGGAGAGGATGGTGTGCTGCAAGGTCTTTTGGAAGTGATGGGTATTCCCTATACCGGTAGTGGCGTGATGGCATCGGCATTGACGATGGATAAGCTCAGAACCAAACTTTGCTGGCAGGGTTATGGGTTGGTTACGCCTAAATGGTGCTTGTTGGAAGATGAGACCGATCTTGATGGTTGCATTGAACAGCTGGGGTTTCCGGTAATCGTCAAGCCGGCTCAGGAAGGTTCCAGTATCGGTATGAGTAAGGCTGGCAATAGAGAAGAGTTGTTAAATGCCTTATCTGTGGCGGCAAAATATCGTTGCGATGTCTATGCAGAAGCTTGGGTTATCGGCAAGGAGTATACGGTTGCAGTATTGGATGGGGAGGCACTGCCGGTTATTCGATTAGAAACCCCAAATGCATTTTATGATTATGAAGCCAAATATCAGGCGACGACGACGCAATATCACTGTCCTTGCGGTCTTAGTTCTGATAATGAACAGTTTATTAAAGACATGGCGGTAACAGCTTGCAAGGTAGTTGGGGTTAAAGGCTGGGGACGAGTGGATGTATTTATCGATGGCTTTGGGCAGTATCAGTTGATAGAAGTGAATACCGTCCCGGGCATGACCGACCACAGCTTAGTACCGATGGCGGCTAGACAAGCAGGTATGGATTTTGAAGAATTGGTTTGGCGTATTCTGGAAACCAGTTGCGGGTAATGACTGATGACTGTTACAAAAACCATGATCACTGTATTGTTGATGACCGGTTTAATCTGGATAGCAGGTTTAGGTGTTAAGAGCATACCGATTAAATATGTAAGAAGCGAAGGGGTTTTTCAATATCTCAGTAAGGACGAGATAAAGACGGCCTTACAGCCTTTGGTAATGACAGGTTTTTTTGATGCGGATATGCAGGCCATACAGCGAGCGGTTTCAGATTTAGTTTGGGTGGATAGCGTAACGGTTAAGCGAGTTTGGCCAGATGCCATAGACATCAAAATTCGCGAAAAGAAACCTTATGTACGTTGGGGGAAGCAGAGTCTGATTAGCGCACGAGGGGAGATAATTACACCGAAGAGTATAGATCAGTTTAAGAATATGCCCATATTGCAAGGGCCTGAGCAACAACAGGCGAAGACGCTGGAAATAATGAAAGGCGTCAACACAGCATTAGCGGATCAGTCCATGAAAATGGCGGAGTTTACTATTAACGATCGATGGGCATGGAAGATAAAATTAACAACAGGCTTGGAAATACTGTTGGGACGAAATGAACAGTTAAAGAAATTACAGCGTTTTTTGAAAACGCTGGACGTATTAGGACAAGAACAGGTTGAGCGAATAGCAATAGTTGATTTGAGGTATCCCAATGGATATGCGGTTTCCTGGAAGTCTGGAACAGAAGAAATTGACTGGAAGAAAATTGCTAATCGGCGGCGTGAAATAGATGGCTAATCATAAAAAAGATGATACAGAGTAAATAAAATGGCGAAAAAAACAGAGCGTAATTTGATAGTCGGACTGGACATAGGTACATCGAAAGTCGCGGCTATTGTTGGTGAGCTTACCAGTGACGGCAATATAGAAATCATCGGCATTGGGTCAACACCATCGCGCGGTCTGAAAAAAGGGGTTGTGGTCAATCTGGAATCGACTGTGCAATCCATACAACGTGCTATTGAAGAGGCGGAGTTAATGGCGGGATGCCAGATTAAGTCGGTTTATGCAGGCATTGCCGGCAGTCATATTCGTAGCCTTAATTCTCACGGCATCGTGGCCATTAAGGATAAGGAAGTGACTCAGTATGATATAGACAGGGTGATTGATTCAGCACGCGCTGTGGCAATTCCCGCAGATCAGAAAATTTTACATATTTTACCTCAGGAGTTCGTGATTGACCTTCAGGAAGGTATCAAAGAGCCTATCGGGATGTCGGGCATTCGTTTGGAGGCCAAGGTTCATATGGTTACCGGCAGTGTCAGTGCCTCGCAAAATATCGTCAAGTGCATTCGGCGATGCGGTTTGGAAGTCGATGATATTGTGCTGGAGCAATTGGCATCCTGTAATTCGGTGCTTACCGAAGATGAGAAAGAATTAGGCGTTTGCCTGATAGATATTGGCGGCGGTACTACAGATATTGCGATTTTTGTCGAAGGCGCCATAAAGCATACGGCAGTGATTCCCATTGCGGGTGATCAGGTGACCAACGACATTGCCGTCGCACTACGTACACCGACGCTCAATGCTGAAGATATTAAGCGGAAATATGCCTGTGCTTTAACACAGTTGGCGAATGTCGATGAGGTTATTGAAGTGCCCAGTATCGGTGACAGGGCGCCGCGTAAGATTTCAACTCAGAATTTGGCTGAGATTATTGAACCCCGCTATGAAGAGTTAATGTTGTTAGTTCAATCGGAACTAAGACGTAGCGGCTATGAGGAGTTAATTGCAGCAGGGGTGGTTTTAACCGGTGGCAGTTCAAAAGTAATGGGATTAATTGATTTAGCAGAAGAAATTTTTCATATGCCGGTTCGTATGGGTGGGCCACAAAATGTGACAGGGTTAACAGAAGTGGTAAAAAATCCGATTCACTCTAC
The DNA here is from genome assembly GCA_016784875.1 of Methylobacter sp. Classification (GTDB taxonomy): domain Bacteria; phylum Pseudomonadota; class Gammaproteobacteria; order Methylococcales; family Methylomonadaceae; genus Methylobacter_A. The sequence continues at coordinate 5,449 of JADHTX010000009.1, read as the reverse complement.
AGGAGTCGGGTTGCTAATGTATGGCAAAGAACATCAGGGCGTGGGCAGAAGTATTGACTCTGACGGTCCAAGCGTGTTTTCAAGAATGAAGAATTGGTTTCAAGGTAATTTTTAATAGTTTTTAAAATAAGGGGCAGCGGTAATGGCAATGAAATATGAATTAATGGATATGAGTAACGAACATGCAGTCATCAAAGTTATTGGTGTTGGCGGTGGCGGCGGCAATGCAGTTAGTCATATGGTTGGCAGTCTTGTGGAAGGGGTTGAGTTTATCTGTGCAAATACCGATGCTCAGGCATTAAGAAAGTTAAACATAGATACAATTATTCAATTAGGTGTCGAATTAACCAAGGGCTTGGGCGCAGGTACCAATCCTGAAGTTGGAAGAATGGCAGCAGACGAAAACAAAGAGCGCATCAAAGAAGTTTTAGAAGGCGCTGATATGGTTTTCCTGACAGCAGGCATGGGCGGCGGCACAGGTACCGGTGCGATTCCGGTTATTGCAGAGATTGCTAGAGGCATGGGTATTTTGACAGTTGCGGTGGTGACAAAGCCGTTTTCATTTGAAGGTAAAAAGAAGTTGGCAACTGCGGAGCAAGGTATAGCTGAGCTTGAAAAATTCGTTGATTCATTGATCATTATCCCCAATCAGAAACTATTACCGGTACTTGGCAATGATGTTTCTTTGGTGAATGCGTTTAAAGCGGCTAACGATGTGTTGCTGGATGCCGTGCAGGGGATTACTGAGCTTATCGTTCACCCGGGCATGATTAACGTCGATTTTGCCGATGTCAGAACAGTGATGTCCGGTATGGGGGCTGCGATTATGGGGACCGGTTCGGCAGATGGCGAATACCGGGCACGTGAAGCGGCTGAGAAAGCAATTGCTTGTCCATTATTGGAAGACATTAATTTACAGGGTGCGCGGGGTATTTTGGTTAATATTTCAGCCGCAGACATGGGTATTGCCGAGTTTGATGAAGTGGGTAATATAGTTCATGAGTTTGCTTCGGAAGATGCCGTAATAAAAATCGGCATGTCTATTAATCCAGACTTAGGCGATGAGATTAAAGTGACGGTAGTTGCTACAGGAATGGGTTTGCCATCCCGAGCGGTTAAGCTTTCTCCTAAAGCGTCAGTAGGTTATGTTAATCAAAATGTGGCGGGTGAAGTTAATTACGAAGGTTTGGATAAACCTACAGTCATGCGTCAAAATAAATCCGAAAGCAGAGAAACGCGTTTTGGTGCTCAGCCTAAAAAAGATATGGATTTAGATTATCTGGATATTCCGGCTTTTTTAAGACGTCAAGCAGATTAGTGAATGCGATTAACAATGGATTCAGTTTTAGGGTCTGATTGTGATAGAATTCGCGCCTTTTGCCCTCTTTACTTAGCGTTATTTATTTTATGATTAAACAGCGAACTTTAAAAAATACAATCAGGGCAACAGGTGTAGGATTACACACGGGCGATAAGATTTATTTGACTTTGCGTCCGGCTGAAGCGGATACCGGCATCCGGTTTCGTCGAGTTGACTTGGATACGCCGGTGACCATTGAGGCAACACCGGAAAATGTTGGTGAAACTATTCTTTCGACGACGCTGGTTGCCGGTGATGTGAAGATTTCAACCATAGAACATTTGCTTTCAGCTTTTGCCGGATTAGGCATAGACAATGCCATTATCGATGTCAGTGCCGCAGAGGTTCCGATTATGGACGGCAGTGCCGGGCCTTTTGTGTTTTTACTCCAGTCTGCGGGGGTTGAAGAGCAAGATAGTCCGAAGCAGTATATACGTATAAAACGCAGCATTAGGGTTGAAGAGGGCGATAAATGGGCTGCTTTTGAGCCGTTTGAAGGCTTTAAGGTTACTTTTACAATCGATTTTGAACATCCTGCCTTTGAAGAGCATGTAAAAACCGCCACAATGGATTTTTCATCGACTACTTTTGTTAAGGAAGTTAGTCGAGCCAGAACCTTTGGCTTCATGAAAGATATTGAAATGTTGCGACAAAATAACCTTGCTTTAGGCGGTAGCCTCGATAATGCAATTGTGGTTGATGATGATAAGGTTATCAACGAAGATGGCCTGCGCTATGCGGATGAATTTGTTAAACATAAAATTCTTGATGCGATAGGCGACTTATATCTTTTAGGCCATAGTTTAATAGGAGAATTTACCGGTTATAAATCGGGCCACGGATTGAATAATAAATTATTGCGCGCTTTATTAAATGATAAAGATGCTTGGGAAATGGTTACCTTCGACGATGAAGAAAACGCCCCTATTTCTTTTATGCGTGCTGCGGAGGCACCTAGGCCTGCGGCATAATACAGTCGGAAGCGGACAATCCCAGTCTGGGTTACTCGGCTGGGAGTTGTCTTTTTGAAAGTTTTTCCAATGTTGTACTTAATCTTAACAATGCCAGTTTCAATTGTTCATCCGAAACCGTTAAACTCTGGTCATGGATGGACTTAATTTTTTCTGCCGATGGAATGATTGGCTTCCTGCCCGGTAGTGATATTACAGGCAATATTTCTACTCTGACTTTAATCAGCATAATCGAGACCGACTCTCTGGTTACCGGGGCAATGGCGGCAAGAATCGCACTGTTATAAAAACGCAGTTGCGATGCCCAAGCTGCCGTATCGGTATAAACCAGCAGCTTTTTGCCGCTAATGATGCAGTGTTGCGCATGCTTAGCCATAGTCGGCGGTAAAATGTCATGTATGCGCTGTAAAACCAATTTTTGCTGCTCAATCTGGCTATAAAAGTGAGCGATAGTCCGGTTCGGAAACGACAATGCCGCTTTAAAAGAAGTTGGTTTTTTTGCCATAAGTTTTTGATTGTCAATCAGCGTCGAAAAGTCTTTTGCCGAATAATTGGCATATCTTAGTTAGTGGGATATAGTTAGCTTTTGTAAGGGAATAAGTCGTTTAAATGTAATAATTCGCCAGTATCATATTCACAAACATCCAGAAAGATAAAGCCAGGGAGATAAAGTGAGACAATTTATTCAGGGTATCGTAGAAAATAATCATCAGGCAACACATTTGTTGCAAATTCTAAGGCAGATCCAATCTCGTTATCATTATATTCCAGAGGAGGCGATAGAACAGCTATCCGGATTGCTGAACATATCTCGGACGCAAATTATCAGTGTCGTTGAATTCTACAGTTTTTTTCATTTATCTCCCAGAGGGCAATACGAGCTGCTGATTAGCGACTCTATAACCGATCATATGTTGGGTAAGAAAGCTTTGCTTGACTATCTGGCAAGTAAATTGGCTGTTGCAGTTGGCGAAGTGAGGGAGGATGGCGTGGTCAGCCTTGACAATACTTCATGTACCGGCATGTGCGACCAGGGGCCTGCCGGTTTGGTTAATGGCTATGCATTGACCCGATTGAGTCATTCAGTGTGCGATAAAATCGCAGAGTTGATTAAGCAGCAAAAGCCTTTGAATGAATGGCCGAGCGAGTTATTTCAGGTAGACAATAATGTCTATAAAGCAGGTTTACTGCTAAATCAGCAGCTTGAGCAAGGCATGGCGCTCCGGTCGGTATTTAGAAACGGTATCAAGGAAACGCTGACGGAGATTGATAAATCGGGTCTGCGGGGTCGGGGCGGCGCCGGATTTAAAACGGCGATCAAATGGCAATTCTGTTCGGAAGAGCAGCAGACTGAGCGATATGTGGTCTGCAATGCCGACGAAGGCGAACCCGGCACCTTTAAGGACAGAGTGTTACTGAATTCATATGCAGATAAGGTTTTTGAAGGCATGACCGTGTGCGCTGCAATCATCGGCGCCAAACAGGGCTTTTTGTATTTGCGCGGCGAATACCTGCATCTTTACGACAAGCTGCAAGGTATTTTGGAGATGCGCCGTCAAAATGGTCTTCTGGGTACAAATATTCTGGGCGAAGGACTGACTTTCGATATTGAAATTTGTCTGGGTGCAGGCGCTTATATTTGCGGCGAAGAATCTGCGTTGATCGAATCGTTGGAAGGTAAGGCCGGTATCCCGCGTAATCGTCCGCCTTATCCTGTCACCCAGGGTTATTTGGGTAAACCTACTGTAGTCAATAATGTAGAAACGTTTCTGGCGGCGGCAAACATTGCTGTTAATGGAGGCGACTGGTTTGCAAATATCGGTACCGAAAAGTCGAAAGGCACAAAAATACTCAGTATCAGTGGCGATTGCGATAAGCCCGGTATTTATGAATATCCGTTTGGTACAACGGTCCAGACGATATTAAGTGACTGCGGAGCGGACGATGTGCAGGGTGTTCAGGTCGGCGGGCCGTCGGGAACTTTTATTTCCAATCAAGAGTTTGACCGTAAATTGGCTTTTGAAGATTTGGCAACCGGCGGGTCATTTATTATTTTCAATTCCAATCGCAATATTCTCGACATGGTTCATAACTTCACGCATTTTTTCGCGCATGAAAGCTGCGGATTTTGTACGCCATGCCGGGTAGGCACTTCGTTATTACAAAAGCAGATCGATAAGGTCGTCGAAGGTCACGGCTCGGCGGGCGATGTTGTCGCGCTTGAAGAACTTTGTCAGCTGGTTAAAAATTACAGTCACTGCGGCTTGGGGCAAACGGCAGCGAACCCGATATTATCAACGCTGGAACGCTATCCTGATTTGTACCAAAGCCAATTAAAAGAAATCAGTTATGAGCCGGGCTTTGATTTGGATGGAGCTCTGGAAACGGCGCGGCGCATGGCGAATCGACACGATGCCGGAGCACACTTGACCCAAACGGACGCATCCGGTTCCCGACCGGTTGCGATACTTCCACCTTCCCAGGTAGTCGGAGAATGAACATGAGTAAAACAATTACCATCGATGGAAAAAGTATCCCGTTCGAAGACGGTCAGACTATTATGGATGCTGCGATGGCTGCCGGTGTCTATATTCCGCATTTATGTCATCAGCCCGAGTTTACCCCGCACGGGAGCTGCAAGCTGTGTACGGTAAAAGTAAACGGTCGCAATTGTTCGGCCTGTACTTATCCGGCAATAGACGGGCAGGATGTGCTTAATGAAACAGAAGAGCTGATTGATGACCGGAAGAAAATCACCCAAATGCTGTTTGTAGAGGGCAATCATTTTTGCCCATCCTGCGAAAAAACCGGCAATTGTCAGTTGCAAGCCGTCGCCTATCACTTGAATATGCTTGATAATCATTTCCCGTTGTTTTACCCGGAGCGGGAAGTAGACGCATCTCACCCTGATGTGATGATCGACCATAATCGTTGCATTTTTTGCACATTGTGCGTTCGCGCAAGCCACGAAAAAGACGGCAAGGACGTGTTTGCGATTAGTGGGCGCGGACTTCACAAGCATTTGATCGTAAATGCTCAAAGCGGGTTGTTGAAAGATACTGATGTGGCATCGACGGATCAGGCGGTGCATATTTGCCCTACCGGCGCGATTTTAATA
>JADHTX010000232.1 GCA_016784875.1 Methylobacter sp. | reverse complement strand
AGTATTGTTATGATTTCGCTCATGATCAGATTAGCGTGGTGATGCTGTGATTTAAGGCTCCTGTATTCTACCTTTTCTGATCATCTTTTTGGCCCCATTATAGGAAAGAATTATTTTTGGCGTTTGGCGAAGGTATTGACTGCGTTAAGAGTTACAACCCCGCTAATTTAACGCAAGACCCTGAGCTATTGAATTTGACGACAACCAAAGAGATAGAGCGTAACATAACACTTTGCTTTTACGTCTGGAGGACGGGGTCGTAACATCAGGCTGCTCGCCGTTGACTTTTTGATTGTCGAAGAATCATTCAGTTGTGCTTTGCTTGAAAACCGATTCCGGCTATTTGATAGTTTTATACGTATTTTTTTGAATTATTTATTATTTTAATGCCATATCTCTCGTAGCAACCTGCACCGATTGAAGTAGTCGCGTTACTGGAAAATACTTATTCAACAACGACTCATAAACTACGATATATCACTGAGGTTTTTATGACGACACTACTTTGGCTGCAAACCGGCTCCTGCGGCGGCGACACCATGTCGATTCTGTGCGCCGACAGCCCATCCCTTGAAGAGCTCGTGGATGAATACAACATCGAGATACTCTGGCAACCCTCCCTGTCTATTGAACCGATGAGCAGGCTGGACAGTTTGGTCGAAGCAATCATCGCAGATCAACAAGTCCTCGATATTTTATGCATCGAAGGCAGCATTATCACCGGACCCAACGGTTCTGGTATGTACGATCCGTATCATGGACGTTCCAAAATGAGCTTGGTCAGTGACCTGGTTGAAAAGGCCGAATATGTAGTTGCTTTGGGCACTTGCGCATCTTACGGCGGCGTCCATGCCGCTCCGCCCAATCCGACCGACTGTCTCGGCTTGCAATTCGACAAACAATCTCCCGGCGGATTATTGCCGATCGAATGGCGGTCTCGTAAAGGCCAACCGGTCATCAATATATCCGGCTGCCCCGCTCACCCTAATGCGATGACCAAAACCTTAGCCATGCTGGCGTCCGGATTGCCAATAGAACTCGATCATCTTAATCGCCCAAAAGCCTTTTTCAATAGCACCGTTCATCAGGGCTGCACCCGCAACGAATATCATGAGTACGACGTAGAAGATACCGAGTTCGGCGATAAGGCCTGTATGTTCTTTAATCTGGGTTGCCAGGGACCTGTCACAATGGCCATTTGCAATACCGAGCTGTGGAATGGCCGCAGTAGCAAGACTAGGGCAGGCGTGCCGTGTTTCGGCTGCACTTCCCCCGAATTTCCACTGACTCAGGATTTGTTCCTCACCGAAAAGATCGGCACCATTCCGATACACCTGCCTCTAGGCGTAGAGCGAGCCAATTACATGGCTTACAAAAGTCTGGCCCACGATGCGGCTCCTGACCGTGTTCTGAATAAGACAATGGATCCTTAACCATGGCCAGACGAACTATTCAAATCGACCTTAACCGGGTCGAAGGCGATCTCGATTTCCAATTGGAGCTGGAAGACAACAAAGTCGTCGATGCCCGATGTATCGGTACCCTTTACAGAGGGTTCGAACAAATCCTCGTAAGCCGTAAGCCCAAAGACTCGCTGGTGATTACGCCCCGTATCTGCGGCATCTGCGGCACCGCGCAATTAAATGCCGCTGTACTTGCACTGGAACATCTCGGCCGCATCCCCGTACCGCCCACGGCTATTCGGATCCGCAACCTGTGCTTGATGGCCGAAACGGTACAAAGCGATCTGCGGCAATCTTTTATGTTTTTTACTGCCGATTTTTGCCACGCCAAATATATACAGCGATCTTTTTATGGACAAGCACGGGCTGCTTTCATGCCGTTTAAGGGCTGGGTTCACCGCGGCGCTCTGGAATATTCGCGTCATATCGTTGAAATTATCGCCCTGTTTGGCGGTCAGTGGCCGCACTCGTCTTATATGTTGCCGGGCGGTGTGACCACCCCGGCGAGCAGTCGACATATTATCGACAGCCTGTCCATCCTCAACAAATTAACCCGCTGGTTTGAACAGGCCATCATCGGAACGGATCTGGATGCTTGGCTGGCACTGCAATCCGCCGACGAATTCTTTGCCTGGCTAACGGCGAAAGATGCCCATGCAAACAGTGCCATCGGACTATTTACGCTGATGAGCCGAGACATAGGCCTGCAAAACGTGGGTTTCGGTACTCCGCATATGATCAGCTACGGCGCTTATGACGACCCGGACGATGCAGGGACTTTTCCACCTCATCGCAAGCATTTGTTCCGGTCCGGTTTTCTCAATGGCGATACGGGCAGCATCGAATCTTTCGAGCAAGCCGAAATTACCGAACATGTCCGCTATTCCTGGTTTCAGCCATACTCCGGCGGACGCCATCCGTTTCAGGGACAAACCATCCCTGATTACCAGCCCCATTCCGACCGCTATACCTGGTGCAAAGCGCCCCGTTATCAAAATAAAGTCGTGCAAACCGGTCCGCTGGCAGATGCGCTAATCGACGGCGAGCCGCTGATCCGCTCGTTATATCAGTCTGAGGGCGGCAATGCCTGGCTGCGCCAGTTCGCGCGCTTGCACCGTACCGCCCGGCTGTTGCATAAAATGCGTGAAACACTGCACCAACTGGCCGCACAGCCAAACGAACCGCATATAATCTCCCCCGCCGAAAAAGAAATTCCCGACGGCGAAGGCTTTGGCCTGGTAACGGCAGCGCGCGGCGCGCTGGGTCATTGGCTGCAAGTCACCGATGGTGTTATTAGCCGCTATCAAGTCGTTACGCCAACCGCATGGAATGCATCGCCCAAAGACAGTGAAGGCCGACACGGACACTGGGAAAGCAGTTTGCTCGGTTTAACCGTTGATGACCCGGACGACCCGGTGGAAATAGGCCATATTATCCGCTCTCATGATCCCTGTCTGGTCTGCACCGTGCATCTACTCGATACGGGTAAACGTATCACCCTATGGCCTTAAGCGATGGGGGCTCGGCATATCATCTGTTTTGGCAACGAACTGCACGGGGACGATGGCTTCGGTATCCTCGTCTACGCACAACTCCGCCAATTAACGTGGCCGAATGATGTTGAGGTGTTCAACGCCGGTATTGCAGGACTCAATGCGCTCCGGTTTCTTGAAGATTGCAGTCAGGCGATTCTGGTCGATGCCTTGGCCAACTTCGGGAATGTCGGCGAGGTTTGCCTACTCAGGCCGGAAGACTTGGCCGACAGACCTCAGCAGCTTACTGGCCACGGCCTGGGACTTCCGTATTTACTGGAGGCTCTTAAAGTCATACGGGAACCACTACCGGATATTCTGATCGTGGGTGTCGAAATAGCCGCCGTAAAACCTTTTTCTCCCGGTCTGTCCGATAAAACCGAACAGGCCGTAGCCAACACTGTCCGAATGATACGAGGACTTTTGCCGGAATGAGCTGTCTAAGTTCAAATCCTCCAGATACTATCGTCGAATCGGTTATATTTCTGGACTCGGCTATCCCGCCTCGCTGGAAAGGCCGCTTGAGTTTACCGGGCGAACATCGCCCTATCGATATTCTTATTTTCAACATTCAGGGCGAATTTCAGGCCGTTGAGGCTCTCTGCCCTCATGAAAGTTACGACCTGACACATTGTCCGCTGTTCAATGGAAATATCCTTGTTTGTCCCGCGCATAGAGAACGCATCGACTTAAGTACTTCCAAATTCCGTGTCAGAAAACAAGACGGTCAATTTTGGGTATCCCTAAGCGAAAGCAACCTGTTTGAAGCAGCTGAAAATCGCCCCGAAATTATCTCCGGCAGAGAGAGTTCCGAAACAGTGCTCCAACTGCGGCAAGAAATCGATAAATTACGGCTAGCCAACCTGAAACAGGAAAAGCAAATTTGCGTCATTACCCAAAGCATGGACGCCATGCTCTGCGAATCGGAACAGCAAAAGATAAAGCTCAAAGAAAAGGTGCTTCAGCAGCAGGTTCTCAGCCGCTTTGTCGATCGTGTCATGGATACTATTGACGATCTCCTGATCGTCATAGATACGGAGGGCCGGATTCTCCAGCTGAATACGGCGGTGGAACGCGAACTCGGGTTTACCGAAGCTGAATTACTGGGAACCGGCATTGACGATTTGCTGCCTCCCCTCGAACAACAGTACCTGACACAGCAATTACCGGTGTTGCCTTGGCCGGTCCGATCCGCGCTGTTGGAAACCGTCCGACTTAACGGAAACTATAGCGGCGAACATGAGCTCCTAGGTAAGAATAGGAACGACTCAAAATCCATCTACTGGCTGAAAAGCAGTTTGCTGCACTCGGAACAGGGAAAACTGGAAGGCGCTGTCGTGACAGCCCTGAATATCACCGAGTTGAAAAACCGGGAAACCCGGCTGCAATTGAGCTCCAAAGTCTTTGAAAATAGCAGCGAAGCGATTTTCATCACCGATCCGCAGGGCACTATCATAGAGGTCAACGCGGCATTCTGCTCAATCACCGGCTATGAGCGCTCCGAAATACTGGGCCGGAATCCCCGGATATTGAAATCAAAGCTGCACGACCGACAGTTTTACAAACATCTATGGCGATCCCTATTGAATGAGGGGGGATGGAAAGGAGAAATCTGGGATCGCCGAAAAAATGGCGAATTCTGCCCGATGCTGCTCAGCATCAACGCCGTCACTGACAACCGCGGCCAGTTGACTCATTATGTGGCGATCTCCTCGGACATCAGCCAGCAGAAACAAGCGGAGCATGAACTCAAACAGTTGGCGTATTACGATGTACTCACCAGCCTTCCCAACCGGGCTCTATTCAAAGACCGGTTTGAGCAGGAAATTTTATTGGCTCAGCGCAATAACAATCGCATCGCTTTGTTCTTTCTTGATTTGGATCATTTCAAGGACGTCAACGATACCATCGGGCATTGGGCCGGCGATTTTTTATTGCAGATCATCGCAATGCGGATTCAAAACTGCTTACGCAAAACGGATACAGTTTCTCGGCTGGGCGGAGACGAGTTTACCATCATCCTGCCCGGATTAACCGGCATCACCGACGCCACCGAGCTTGCCCAAGAACTGGTCAATGCCATGACGCAACCGGTGCAAATCAAAGAACACACCGTTTACATCGGCGTCAGCATCGGCATTGCCATCTTTCCCGATGACGGTAATGATTTCTACACTCTGACCAAGCATGCGGATACGGCTATGTATGCTTCCAAAGCAAAAGGCCGAGGCATGTTTCAGTACTTCGAAGCGGGAATGAACGAGGCCGCACACCAGAGATTATTATTGGAAAACGCATTGCGACTGGCCATAGAGCAGGAAGAATTCCAACTTTATTACCAGCCAAAAGCCGATAATCGTTTAAGCCGAATAACAGGCACTGAAGCGCTGATTCGCTGGAAACGTCCCGGCTTCGGAATGGTACCGCCAGACCGTTTCATCGCTATCGCCGAAGAAACGGCCTTAATCATTCCGCTCGGCAAATGGATACTCAAAACAGCCTGTTTGCAAGCCAATATATGGGCCAACAAACTGCCTGGTTTCCGAATCGCAATCAATCTATCGCCACTGCAACTTCTTGACGATGATTTTATGGCTGTTCTCGACCATATTTTGGCTGAAACCGGTACCAATCCCGAATGGATTGAATTGGAAGTGACTGAAGGCCTAGTCATGCACGACATCGAAAAGGCGACCGAACGATTACATCAAATCCGGAAGCGTGGCATTCATGTCACGATGGACGACTTCGGCACCGGCTATTCATCTTTATCCTATTTGCAAAAATTGCCTATACAGACGGTCAAAATCGACCGATCGTTCATTGAGGCTTATATCGACGATCCCGCTTCAAGCGAAGCGGCATTTATTAAAACCATCGTGTCTCTGGGGCAGGTTTTGAACATGAAGGTCGTTGCCGAAGGCGTCGAAACCGAATCCCAGTTAAAGCTGTTACAGTCTTACGGTTGCGATGAAATACAAGGAT
>JADHTX010000231.1 GCA_016784875.1 Methylobacter sp. | reverse complement strand
AGTCAATATTACTGGGTTGATCCGGCGGCTAATAAAAAACAAAACACCACCACTCAGGCCAGCTCAAAAGTATTGCAGTCATTAGCAAACGGGGAGAATGAAAAGTTATTGCAGTCATTATGGCAGGGCAAAACACCGGATGAAACAGAGCAAAAACTAACGCTGCAAATATTGCAAGGCCTAAGCCATTTACATCATCAGGAAATTCAGCAAAGCAGTCTGCAACAGAGCGTTTATCAAATAAACTGGCAAGCCTATGAATTGCCCAAAACCACGGTTAAGGGTGGCTGGTTATTGATAGCCGATCGGCAGGGACGGGCTGAATGCTTATTTAACTATTGGTCGGAATTAAATGTTCCGGTTGTTTTGATAGAACAAGGCGAGATATATCAAAAGTTAACCCCGCAGCATTATCAATTGCGTTTTAATTTTGAAGAAGATTGGCAGCGTTGTTTGGCTGAAATACCTGAATCTTTGCAAGCGAGTGTCAATTTCAGTCTGTGCGATTTGAGCCTTGATGAAAATGGCATAGAGTCAGTCAGCCAGGCTTTAAACAATGTAGCCGTATGTTATCGGGCGCTGAAAAAACAAGCTAAATCCATTCCGGTTTGGCTGGTCACTGAAAATGCACAGTCAGTCAGCAAACAAGATTCGGTCAGCGCTTGGCTAAGTGCTTCGGCTTGGGGAATTGGTCGGGTTATCGCTTTGGAAAAGCCTGAATTGTTTGCCGGTTTGGTCGATCTATTCGGTTCGGGTGCGGAGCCGCTTAAGATGCTGGCGAATATTGTTGCAGGCGCCTCAACAGGCGAACAAATTGCCATTAGACAGAATGGCAATTATGTCGCCAGATTAACGCAATGCCCATTGCCGACATCAACCGTATCAATAGATCCACAAGGTGATTATCTTGTTACCGGCGGGTTAGGCGGCTTGGGGCTGGTGGTTGCACAATGGTTAGTGGCTAATAAGGCCGGGCGTGTGTGGTTGCTGTCTCGCAGTGCCGCTAAAGCTGAGACGCTTGATAAAGTAGAACAATTACGTCAACAAGGCGGCGATGTGCGTTGCTTGCAAGCGGATATTGCCGATCAACAGGCCGTTGCAGGGGTAATCAGTCAAATTGCGCAACAAGGCGGTCGGTTAAAAGGGCTTGTCCACGCTGCCGGTGTATTGCAGGATGGCCGTTTGGAAAATCTGAATGCAGAAGCATTTAAACAGGTGTTGTCGGCTAAAGTGCAAGGTGCCTGGTTGTTGCATCAAGCGACTAAAGATTTGCCGTTGGACTTTTTCGTGCTGTTTTCATCAGCGGCTTCCGTTTTAGGTTCGATGGGGCAAGCGGCTTATGCGGCAGCTAATGCGGCTATGGACAGTTTGGCGCATTATCGGAAAACACTGGATTTACCCGCGCTGACGATTAATTGGGGAGCCTGGGCAGAGGTCGGCATGGCAGCCAATTTAGACAAGGTTGACCAACAGCGAATGCAAGCCAGCGGTGTTATGCCGATTAAGCCGGAAGCGGCGCAGGTTCTATTGGCGCACGCGATTGCCAGTAATGCCAGTCGGCAGATTATTATGGATATTAATTGGCCGGTGTTTAAGCAGGCATTATCATCCGCAGCGACAAAATCATTCTGGCAGGCAATGGTTGGTTCGGAGCCTGAAGTGGCTGGATTGGATAATACCCCAGCCGCCATCAATTTTGAGCAAATGATGTCTGAATTAAATGAAGGCGATGCTTATCAATTTGCTCAAACACAGGTAGAACAGGCGCTAAAACAGGTGCTATATCTGGATGCAGATAAATCGGTCGATAGTCATCAGGGTTTTTTCGATATGGGACTGGATTCAATTACGGTGGTGGAACTTCGTGAAAATCTGGAGCGTAATTTAGCTTGTTCATTACCCGCGACTTTATTGTTTGATTATGCCAATGTGGCTGATGTCAGTTGGTATTTAGTGCAACAATATGGCAAGGTTGAGGAGCAAGCCGTAACGTTTATTTCAGACCAGCCGGACATCACATCGGTACAAAACTTATCTGAACAGGAATTAGATGAATTAATTAGTGAAAAATTAAAGAAGTTGCTTGATTAAACATAAGATGAGGCGCTGATGAATCAACGGTTTTTCAGGGTTCAAGTTGGTTATAGAGTAGTTCACTTGCCGGTCAGGTTGGAAATATAACAGCGGTCAGCCGCAGTCGCTATAGTAAGATTTCCGGCGTTTTTTTGTAGGGTAGGGGCTGTGCGTAGCTTTAGTAATTGCTATAAAATACAATGTAAAAGGTACGCACAGCGTACCTTAACAGTGAAATCGTAAAAACTAAGCCGACTTTTATTTTTTAGCAGCCCGCTTGACTGGCGCATTTAACACACATACTGGAATAAGGTATGACTTTGAGTCGCTCCTTGCTGATCGGTTGGCCGCAAACCTCGCACAAACCGTATTCTCCTTTATCTATCCGGGTGATAGCCTGCTTGACCATTTCTATTTCCGTTCTGGCCGCATTGCCCAAATTATCCAGAACTTCATCATTTTCGGCTTGGGTTGCCTGTTCTTCAAAGTCTTTGTCTAAAGGTTCTTTGACATCATGAGTGATTTTAGCCAGCCGATCGTCAAGATCTTCCAGCATATCAATTAGATTGTGGCGTACTTGTTCATATTCGTTCATAACAAATTCCTCTTTTGTCTGGCCTTAGTGGCGGTTGAGTCTTACTCTATAATAAAGACGAATTTCATTCATAACATAAACATCCTATCATTCCTTATGCAAAATGCAATCCATCAGCTTTTAGATTCAGCTAATCAGATCATCCTCGGCAAACCTCATCAGGTTCGGCTTGCACTTTGTTGTCTGTTGGCGCGCGGCCATCTTTTGATAGAAGATATTCCCGGCGTAGGCAAAACCACACTGGCGCATACCCTGGCCAAGCTGCTGGGTCTACATTACCAGCGGATTCAGTTTACCAGCGATATTCTGCCGGCCGACATCCTCGGCGCTTGCGTATTCGATACTAAAAATCACGAATTTAAATTTCATCCCGGGCCGGTTTTTAACCAAATGGTGTTGGCGGATGAAATTAATCGTGCCACGCCCAAGGCGCAAAGCGCATTATTGGAGGCGATGGAAGAACGTCAGGTGACGGTCGAAGGTAAAACCTATCCATTGCCCCAGCCTTTTTTTGTGATTGCCACGCAAAATCCGTCCCATCAAATAGGCACGTTTCCATTGCCTGAGTCGCAATTGGATCGTTTTTTAATGCGCATTGAACTCGGTTATCCCGATCATCATGCGGAAAGGCAATTGCTTATCGGACAAAGTCGTCATAAGCTGTGCGAGTCGCTGCCGGTACAGCTTCCGCCGGAACAATTACAAGCGATACAGCAGGCCGTTACTCAGGTCTATGTATCAGATGCCTTGCTGGATTACTGTCAGGCGATTATTAAATTTACTCGGGATTCATCCGAATATCACTGCGGCTTGTCGCCCAGAGCTGGTTTAGCGTTGCTGACTGCGGCCAAAGCCTGGGCATTTATGGATCAGCGCGATGCGGTTATCCCTGAAGATCTGCAAGCCGTGCTGGCGGCTGTCGCGGGGCATCGATTACGGGCAGGCAATACTCAATCGGAAGCCATCATTGCTCCCATCTTAGCAAACGTAGCCGTCCATTGAATTTTACGCTTAGCCGGTTTATTTCAGGTGAAAATGCTATCGATATGCTTCAGCGTATATTTATTTTACCGGCACGCATGGGCTATGTTTTGCCGGTATTAAAGCTACCGCCTGATAAAGGCTTGGCGCAGTATTGAAAATCTTTGGAAGCGTTGGCGTTGTTTTGATGATGAAACCGGAACTCGACAAAAATATAGCCATCTTTTTACTGTCATCCATCGGGCTGATTGTTTTGCCGCATGTATATCATATGCCGATAGCTGTATTCGGCTTTTTTTGCCTGCTGCTGGTTTGGCGGTTTATCGGTATTTGGAAACAGCATTGGTTGCCCGGCAAGCTGGTTATTTTATTACTGACCAGCTTCGGAATCGCCCTATTGTATAACCAACATCAAGGGATATTCGGACGCGATGCAGGAACCAACCTGTTTATAACCGCCCTGGGACTTAAGTTATTAGAGATTAAAACAGAACGCGATCTTTACCTGAGTAACTACTTGGCATTTATCGTTGCCGCCTCCCAGTTCTTATACGAACAAAGCATATTGATGGCGGCTTATATCCTGTTGGTTTGTTGCGTGTTACTGGCGACACTGGTGTATATCAACAGCAGCAAAGCGAAAACACTCGGGGCATTAAAATCAGCCGCTATTATTATCGGTCAAGCCCTGCCGATTGCCGTGGCTTTATTTATTTTATTTCCTCGAGTTGACGCGCCAAGATGGATGTTGTTTAACGATACCCATCAAGCCAGGGTAGGTTTAAGCGACAGTATGGAGCCGGGCTCGATCAGCGACCTGAGTATGTCAGACGAACTGGTTTTCCGGGTGAAATTTGATGGTGCAGTTCCGACGCCCCAACAGCGCTATTGGCGCGGCCCGGTTTTATCGCATACCGACGGAAAACGTTGGACACAGACAACCTTTAACAAGCCCTTACGTCGTCCGGTCGTTACCGGCACCGCTTATCAATACACGATATTGATGGAGCCGCAGGATAAAAATTGGGTATTTGCCTTGGATATGCCAATCGTATTCGCTTCGCCTTTAAGCCAGAATTCCGGCTATCAACTCACAACCTTAAATAGCCCGGAACAACGTGCCGAATATAAAGTGAGCTCTTATGCCGATTACAATACCGGCCCCATCAACCGTAGCGAATATAATGCCGCAACCCAGTTGCCCGGAGAACCGTCGGATAAAATTAAGCAGCTGGTCGCTCAGCTACATGGCTTTGACAGCGCTGCCGACACATTTATCAATCAGCTGTTAAATCATTTCAGAGTAGAAGACTTTCATTACACCTTAACTCCGCCGGTCATGGATGAAAACCCGGTTGAAAGTTTTCTGTTTAAAACACGTTACGGATTTTGCAGCCATTACGCTTCGGCCTTCGTGTACTTAATGCGCGTCGCTCATGTTCCGGCGCGCGTCGTGACCGGTTATCAGGGCGGGGAGCTGAACAAAGTCGGCGATTTTCTGGAAATAAGGCAAGCCGACGCCCATGCTTGGGCCGAAGTTTGGCTGGAGAGCCGGGGCTGGGTTCGAGTTGACCCGACAGCGGCCATTGCACCGGAAAGAATCGAGCGGAATATTAACCTAAACCGACAAACTGTCTATGGATTTGAAGCAAAGAATAGTCCGGCCTACCATTGGCTAAGACAGGCGGGGCAGTTGTGGCGTAGCGTTGATTACAACTGGCAACGCTGGGTTATCAACTACGACAACAAGAGCCAGTCCAATTTTCTGTCGGCATTCGGCATCAACGACCTAAAAACCCTGGCTTACTGGATGATCGTCGTCATAGCTGCGATAACAGCCGTACTTTGTTGGTTTATGTTTTATCGGAAAGCGAATGCCGCCGATAAAGTTTTGATGATCTATAACCGGTTTAGTAAAAAACTTGCCAAACATGGCCTGGTCAGAAATACCGGCGAAGGGGTGAAAGATTTTGCCGCAAGAGTGAAAATAAAACTGCCCGAGCAGGCAACGGAAATAGATCAAATTACCGCCGTATTTATCAAACTGCGTTATGGACGGAATGCAAGCGGGGAGGATTTACAACGACTCAAAACCTTGGTTGGTTTATTTAAAGCCTGATTGCGGCAGAGCGCTCGACCTCAATAGAACACGGAATGTGCTACAGTAAAAATATGAAGGCATTATCTTTCCGGATAATGCAAACCGTCCCTTAACCCAAAGCAAACTATGTCGACCTTTCATTTCCAGCAGTTTTCAGTCCTGCAAAAACACTCAGGCATGAAAATATGCACCGATGCCGTTTTATTCGGCGCGATGGCTCCTGTCAATCCGGGCGACCATGTGTTGGACATCGGCAC
>JADHTX010000230.1 GCA_016784875.1 Methylobacter sp. | reverse complement strand
TGAGTTCATCCTGAATTCGCTTAAACTCAGTGACATCGCGCGCTACGGCTAATATACCCAAAACATTGCTATTGCCGTCATAGTAAACGCTGGCATTGAAAAGAACCTCGGTAACGTTGCCGGACACATGACGAATGGCCAACGGATAATCGAACACAAAATCCTGTGCGAATACCTGCCGATATACCTCGCGCGCTTTCTCGGGTTCAGTAAAATAATCCGCGAATTCGCTGCCGATCAAACCATCTCGCTCCACGCCGGTCACTTGCTCCGTAGCAAGGTTAACATCGGAGATCTTGCCATCGGCGTTAATTGTTACTAAAGGATCCAAACTCGTTTCAATCAAACTGCGGGAGTATTGAGACGCAACCCAAGCGGCTTGTTCCGCCTCTTTACGTTCGGTGATATTTTCATGACTAACCACAACTCCGCGACGCAAGCCTTGCAATGGCGATACATTCATCTGAAACCAGCGGTGCTGATCAGGAGAGTGACACGGATATTCCAAATGAAATGTTTCCCTCTCACCCGCCAGCACTGCGACAATACCGATTTGGACAGCATTTGCCTCATCGCCGTAGGGTTGGTCAAAAGCATTTGCACACGCCTCCAGGTAATTAACCCCCAACATATCCTGACTGGATTCCTGAAAACCGTTTTCTTTGCCAAACAGCCGCCAAGCATTGTTGATGGCGACAATAACACCCTGCGCATCCAATACGGCAATATGTGAAGTCAACGAGTTGAGTATGCTGACATTAAAAGCTTCACTGTCACGCAGCTTCTCCTCCATCTGCTTGCGATCGGTAATGTCGGTAGAAATACCGCACAAACCGTAAATACTGCCATCCTCGCGGCGTAGCGGCTGCTTAACAGTCAAATAGGTGCGCGGTATAGCATTCTCTTTGAAGACATAAATAGTCTCGGCCACTGCGCGCTCACCCAACTCAATGACCCGGCGGTCATTTGCGCGCAATTTTTCCAAGGTCGCCGTTTCGAAAAAATCTTCATCGGATTTTCCGACAATGTCATCCAGAGCTTTGCCGAGTACTTGCTGAACCGCCTGATTGCCATACCGGTATTGATAGTTGCAGTCCTTGATATAAATAAAGGCTTCAACACTATCAAGGATAGTGGCAAATTTGTATTCGCTTTCGCGCAATTCACTTTCAATTATTCTATGTTCCGTAATATCGGTCACGAAACCGTGCCAAAGTACCGAGCCATCCTGTTCGCGCTGAGGCAAAGCATTGCCGGACAGCCAGCGCTCTGTGCCATCGCTAAACTTAAGCCGGTATTCATCGTGCCACGGGCTTAAATCACGCGCCGAAGCATGAATACCAGCCCAATGCCCGTCCAAGTCGTCCGGATGGACAACAGCAAATACCTTGGTCGCATCTTCGCGCACTTCTTCGGGATCGACGCGATAAATATCCCGCAACACGTCACTGGCGTAAGGAAAACAGCAGCTATCATCGCTACGTAAACGAAACTGAAACACTACGCCGGGCAATTGATCGGCTATTTTCTGTAGCTTATCTAAAGCCTCTTGCTTCGCCGTCTCTGCCAACTGTCGCTCAGTAATGTCGCGTACATAAGCGCTAAAACAATAACTGTCATTTTGTTTCAAGGCACCAATAGTCAATTCGATAGGGAACTCAGAGCCATCAGCACGTAAACTGCCAATTTCCAAGCGAGTACCGATTAAGTTAGATACTCCAGTCCTCATAAAGCGCGATAGTCCTTGCCGATGTTTTTCACGATAACCGGATGGCACGATCAAATCCATCAATTTGCGCCCTAATACCTGTTCAGCGGTATAACCGAAAATATGCTCGGCTTGTGCATTCCAGCCGATTACGTCACCGTTATGGTCCATGCTGACGATGCCATCCAGCGCTGAATCCAACAACAACTGAGTACGCGCGACATTTTTTTTCAACTCGCCATTGGCTACACGTAACGCTTCCTCAGCTATTGTTCTTTGCTGAATCTCAGCTTGCATTTGTGCGGCACTAGGTAAAGACAACACACGCGGAATAATCCATAGCATCATCACAGCGGTAGTAACCGAAAGAATCGCCGTTAAAGCCTTAAGAAACCCCTCCAGCCAATAAAGAGGCATCCAAATTGTAATAGCCGACAGTAAATGAGTTGTGCCGCACACCACTATAAATCCGGCAAACATGACAGCCATCCACGAATAAGGCATATCCTTTCGCTTTCGAATAAAATGAATGAGGGTGAGCGGAATGGAATAATAAGCAAGCGTTATCAATATATCTGAGATAACGTGCAGCCAAAGCAAGACAGGGCTCCACGACAAACAATAGCCATGAGGAATAAGGTCTTTAATACCCAATAGATCGATCAGAACTTGCATTTTAAAGGTGTCAAAAAATATGATGATTTAGATTAGAATAGTATGAAATTAGCCGCACAAAACTGATTCTCGGCTTTAAAGACCCTATCATTAACCTTGAAATATACTGAATAATAACTATTTATCCAACATTGAATAGATACCATCCCAATTTTCAGGGGTATTTTGTTGTAGATATAAACATCGTTTATACATTGTATGGCTAGGGGCATCAGTATTTAAGGTTGAAAACATTTGCCCTGCATTGATAAAATCAGCCGCTCGATATAGAGCCAATGCGTGTTGATAACGGCTAATTTTTTCAAGTAGCGCGTTATCGACTTCATTTACCTCGCCGATTAATTCGTAAATAGTTTCACCGACATCCCGACCTTTAACTCGCACCGTATCAAGCTCTCTAAGAACAAAACCGGTTATTTCATCCGCTGTTTGCCGGTCGATCATAATCTGTGTTCCATAGTGTTTATTTAAACTTTCCAGACGAGAACTGTAATTGACCTTGTCACCAATACAAGTATAGCTACGAGCTTGTTCTGATCCGATATTACCGACAATCATTTCTCCAGTCGCGATGCCTATGCGTATATTAATTTCAGGCCCTCCATTAGCAACCCAACGGGGCCGTAACCGTTGTAATTTTTTTTGCATAGCTAAGGCCGCCTGACAGGCGTTAAGCGCATGTTTTTCATTACAAAGCTGTGGACCCCAGAAAGCCATAATCGCATCGCCGATAAATTTATCCAAAATGCCGTGCTGACGACTGATTTCTATCGTCATTGCCGATAAATAGTCGTTAAGAATTTTGATTAACGCTTCGGCGGGGAGTTTTTCGCTGAAATTAGTAAATCCCGCGATATCGCTGAATAAAACCGTTTGCTCTTTCCGCTCACCGCCTAACTTTAATTTATCCGGTTGACTGAGTAACTCATTGACAATAGCGGGATCAACATATTTGTTAAAAGTACTGCGAATTAATTCTTTTTCTTGTAAGTCAACTGCCATTACATTAAACGCAGTCGCTAATTGCCCCACTTCATCCGAATTTCGATAATCAATACGATGCTGGTAATTGCCTTGTTTTATTTCTAAAGTCCCTTTGGTAATTAAACGTAATGGTCGGGTGATGCGGTGTGAAATCAGCAAAAACAGTAACGCGCCGAATGATAAAATTCCGCCGCCTATCAATAAAACCTGCTGTTGCAATTGCTTAAAAGTCAGTAACGCTTGATCAAGGTTCGCACTGAGCAGGTAACCTGACTGTTGATTCTGCGGTTCGAACAGTACTTGTATGGCAATATAACGCTGATTTTCCCAACTAAACATGCCATTTTTCAGAATGCTTGGCTGATGATCTAAAATAACTGTGGCCATTTCCAGGTTGGTATTTCTAGCAACAATTTGTTTTTTATTAAAAAACACGGCTTGAAGCGTGCTTTTCTTAGTCAAGAATTTAGCTATCCAGCGATCATTTATTTGATTGCAAACTACGATTAAGCCCATTGCATAATCATCGCTCAGATTTTCTTTTAACGGAATAAAATGGCTGCTATACAGTCCTTCATTTAGACTTACCATTTTGGACGACGTCAAACCTGAATCCAGCTTACCTTGAATATCAAAGCTTGAAAAATTGTCCTTCAGCGGCGGCTTGTTGTCATGGTTTTTCGAATAAATCGCCCTGATAGTTGGTTCAGCATCCAGCATAAAAACGAAATCCGCCTCGGTATCCTTACCAATTTCTTCAACAAACGGATAAAAATTATCTTTTATTTGTGCTAAAAACGAGCGGAATTTTTGGTCTGTCGTTATAACATGCGCCAAAGTCTTAATTTGTTTTTGTTCGACTTCCATGTCGTGTTGAAATTGCAATTGAGTCGCGTCTAAATCGGCAATAATTCGTTTTATTTCATGTTGTTCTGCTTGCGTATCAATCAGATACAAAGTGGTGCATAATAAACCGGTGACTGAGATAAAAAAGGTGATAAATATTTTTTTATTAAGGTTCATAAGAGGCTTATGTACTGATTCATAGAGAATATCGTCAATATGAAGAAAATTAATTTGTATGTTCTACTGGTCAGTTTAACTTATTTTTTGATACTGCCTCCACTTGCGGCGCAATCCATTGCAGGGCATATTGAGGCGTCGGCACAAGTTAAACAGCTTATTGTTTACCTACAGTCAGAGGGCTCTGTCGCGCCGGATCAAGTTCAAAAAACACAAGTGGTTTCACAAAAAAATACGGAGTTTCATTCACCATTAACCGTTATTGCCGTTGGGGATAAAGTTCAATGGAGCAATGATGAAAGCAAAGAAATTGACCATAATATTTTTTCACTCAGCCCGTTGGCGACCTTTGATTTAGGTCTGGGGGAAAAAGCCTCTAAACTAGAACAGGTTTTTAAAAATACGGGCGTCATTAATTATTACTGTTCAGTTCACAAGAACATGGAAGGGAAAATAATAGTTTTACCCAATCGTTATTATCTGCTTTTAGACCGCCCTAGTGATTTTTTAATCGACAATCTGCCAGAGGGAAACTGGACTTTAAACGCAATTGTTTTACATTTGCGCTACAAAGCGGAGCCTATTAGATTAGCTATTGGCAAAACTCCTGTAAAAAACCTGACTTTAAAAATCATAAAAAAATGAAATATTTATTTTTATTAAGTGTCCTCATTCTTTCCGCGTGCGTTAACGCACCTAAAATCATAAGCGGAAAAGGCAGTGTTTATGGTGTTTTGTCAGCTGATTCCCATTCTGCATTTAATAAAAAAATGAATGATAATCAGGACATCACTTCAATATATGGGGAAATGCAGACAACGGGGATTAAGTATCAAAGTGATATGGTCGATTATGCCAAACTTGATGAGTTATATGTCGGTCTCATTCAAGCAAGTTTACCGCCTCAGCAACATCAAATAACGGCAACGACTAAAGGAATGTCAAGAAAGTCTATCGCATTAGCAACAGGCGATACATTACTGATTCGTAACAATACCAATCAAATCCAAAATTTTTTTATCGCTGAAACCTCAGTAACTGGGGAAAACATTCAAACATTTCCCGGTTTGGCGACCGGTGCCAGTGCAAGTTATAAAGTTGAGTTGGAAGGTGATTTAGAACTGTTATCTGAGGATAATGAAGCGCTTAAAACAGTTCTGTTTTCCAAAAAAAATATGCTGACAAAGCGTGTAAACAGCGGTGATAGTTTTCAATTTGAAAATCTTGCCCCAGGTAGCTATCAATTAATTTTTTGGTATTGGCGTTTAGGTAAAATTCAGCAAACTATTCAAGTTAAGTCGGATGAAAATACCCGAGTGGATAAAATTTTAACGGTTGATAATGTTATTAATGCCTATTTAAATTAATCGAAAAACCAAGTGCTTGCTAATAAGCATTGTTAGATAGCTCTGAATTTACACATGCTTTTCTTGCCCACGCGGAATTATAACTATTGTTTTAAATCGTACCCCCCCCCAAGAACATCCCCTACCCTATACTTCGCCCGGCCACGGTTGCGGATTCCTAGCGGCTGATTTTATGCCGATAGCCGCGTTGCTGAAACAGTTTCATAGCTTGCTATGCGCCTGTTTCAGCGCCTTGCTATCGACAAAAATCAACTCGCTATCATTT